>JBBIQF010000220.1:0-10071 GCA_037442445.1 Planctomycetaceae bacterium | reverse complement strand
GGAACGTCTCTCATGGCATTCGAGGCGGAGGACAATGGGCGGCGGTGACACTCGGCGCGATTTCGTAATTGGTGGAGCGGCCGGCGCCGCGGCCCTGGCTTTGGCAGCCGGCGGTTGCTCGTTGCAGGCCTTTCGGCGGGAGGAAGGGCCGTATCACTGGGGCATGATCATCGACCTGAAGCGATGCGTGGCTTGCCGGGCCTGTACCGTGGCCTGCAAGATGGAGAACAAGACCCCGCCCGGCGTTGCCTACGGCATCTTTCTGGAGGAGGAGTTGGGAGTCTACCCGCATGTGCAGAAGCGGGCGTATTTCCGGCCGTGCTTCCAGTGTGCCAAGTCCTCCTGCGCCAAGGTGTGCCCTACGGGCGCCACCTATCACCGGGCGGACGGCATCGTGGCGGTGGATTACGAGAAGTGCATCGGCTGCCGGTACTGTATCGCCGCCTGCCCGTATGGAGCGCGATCGTTCGATTACGGAGACGACTACATCGACGATCCCGAGAACCCCTTCAACAGCATTCCTTCCTCGGAGTATGGGGCGGCGTACGGGCAGCGGCGCAAGGGTCGTTCGCCCATTGGCAATGTGCGCAAGTGCACCTTCTGCCTGCACCTTCAGGATGAGTACGGCCAGTACCGCGAGCCGCCCGCGTGCAGCCGGACGTGCATGGGCCGGGCCATCCACTTCGGCGACCTCCGCGACCCCGAGGCCAAGTGCCTGGTCCACGGCGAAAGCATGAGGGAGTTGCTTTGCCGCCGGGGCCATTATCGCCTCAAGGAAGAATTGGGCAACGAGCCCAGCGTGTACTACTTGCCCTGGTAAGGAGCGACGCATGAACAGCGAGCATAGCGGCAGGGCGTCAGGCGGCGTGGGTCGGCTCCTCGGCTATCTGCTTTTGGCCGGCCTGGCCGCGGTGGGAGTGGGGGCCACGGTCGTCCGCTTTCAGCACGGGCTGGCGGTCACCCACCTGACCCAGCACGTTCCTTGGGGGCTGTGGATTGCGCTGTACATCTATTTCATCGGCCTTTCTGCCGGCGCGTTCTTGCTGTCCACGCTGACCTATGTTTTTGGGATGCGGCGCCTGGAGGCTGCCGGCCCCACGGCGCTCATTCAAGCCCTGGGGTGCATGTTGATCGCGCTGTTTTTGATTTTCGTGGACCTTGGCCATCCCTGGCGCTTCGCGAACGTGTTCTTGTACTGGAACCCCAGTTCGGTGCTGGCCTGGGAGTGTCTGTTTTACACGGCCTACATCGTGGTGATCGTGGGGGAGCTGTTCCTGCTGCTGCGGCCGCGCCTGGCCGAGCGGGGCCAGGAGCCGACGCCGTGGGCACCCTTGTACCGGTTGTTGGCCTTCAGCAACGGGGTGCTTGGCGACGCCTGGCGTGCCAAGGCGGCCCGCTGGGTGAAGATTCTCGGGCTGATCGGGATTCCGGTGGCCATCGGCGTGCACGGGGGTACGGGGGCCATCTTCGCGGTGGCCAAGGCCCGGCCCAACTGGTTTAGCGGCCTGTTTCCGATCGTCTTTCTGTTCTCCGCGATGGTGTCCGGCGGCGGGTTGCTGACACTGCTGACCGCGGTGTTCAGCCGCCTGGCGCCAGAAAAGAAATACGCCCTCGTCCGCCAGTTGGCCTTTCTGACCGTGGGCTTCGTGGCCTTCGACGCGCTCTTGTTGGCTTCGGAAATCCTGGTGACCGAGTACGGCGAGGTCGTGCACGAAGAGATAGGCTGGCAGTTGGTGCTTTTCGGCCCGTATTGGTGGGTGTTCTGGTTCGTGCAGTTGGGTTGTGGGCTGGTTGTGCCGCTGGTGCTGGTCGCGCTTCCCACGCGGCGATCCACCGCATGGCTGGGAGCCGCCGGGGCCAGCGTTACGGTGGGAATCCTGGGGACGCGCCTGAACATCGTCATCCCCCCGCTTATCCAGCCGGCGCTCGAAGGCATGACCACCGCATATCGCCATCCACGGTTCGGGTGGGGTTATTTTCCGAGCGCCAACGAGTGGCTGGTGGGCCTGGGGGCGATCGCTCTGGGCCTACTGGTGTTCTTGATCGCCCGGGCGGTGCTGCCCCTGGAGGACTCCGAGCCTGGCCTGCATGAAGAACTGGCCCGCACTGCGGCGCCGCCCACGAGCCTGCCCTGAGACGCCAAAGAATCATCGAGGAACGTAAGGAGCGAGGATGAGCCACGCATCGACTACCCGGCGGGATTTTCTAGCGGGTTCGCTATTGGGAAGCACGTTGGGGGCGTTCGCCTGGATACTGGGCGCCCGCAGCCCGGCGGCCTTCGCCGCGGAAGTCGACCGCCGCTATGACTTCGAGGCGGGCACCTGGATCCCTTCGTGCTGCAACATGTGCGGCGGCCAGACGGGTATTTTGTGCCAGGTGGTCGATGGGAAGGTCATCCGCATCAAGCCCAATTCCCATAACCCTAACGGCTTCTCGAATATCTCTGACGACTTTTTTGCCAACTGTGCGGCGGAAGGGGCGGTGATGTGCCCAAAAGGCAACGCCGGCATCCTCACGCTGTACGACCCCGACCGGCTGGCCAAGCCGGTGCGGCGGACCAATCCCCGCAAGGGCCTGGACGAGGATCCCGGCTGGCAGGCCATCACATGGGAGGAGGCTTACGCCGAGATCACCGACCGCCTGCGCGCATTGCGCGACGCCGGCACGCCGGAAGCACTCCTGTGGTTTTCCGAGGACCACTCGTTTACACACATCCAAGCCGACTTCTGCGAGCTGTTCGGCACTCCGAATTACAACAACCACTCCAGCCTGTGCGACGTGTCGCGCAAAGCGGCATTCAAGGCGGTCATGGGGGACGAGCGGCCGCTGATGGACGCCATCCAGTCGCGGTACATCTTGCTGTTCGGCTGGAACCCGCTAGGGGCCACCAAGTGGTCGCACCTGCCCAGGATCATCACCCGCGCCCGCGAGCGCGGTGCCAAGCTAGTGGTGGTGGACCCCTACTTCTCGGCCACGGCACGCAAGGCGGACGAGTGGGTTCCCATCCGGCCGGGCACGGACGGGGCGATGGCCCTGGCCATGGCCCACGTCATCCTCCGCGACGGCCTGCAGGACAAGGAGTTCGTCGCCCAGTGGACCTACGGGGTCGAGCGTTTCGCACAATACGTGGCCGACAAGACACCCCAATGGGCGGAAAAGATCACCACCGTACCTGCGGCCACCATCGAGCGCCTCGCCCGCGAGTTCGCCACCACACGCCCCGCCGCGGTCGACGTATGGTCAGGCCCCGGCCAGTATTCCAATGCGGTGTATGGCGGGGCGGCCATCGCCTGCCTGGCGGCTTTGGTAGGTGGCTACGACCGGCCAGGAACCCTCCACATCCCCAACAAAAAAGGGAACGTCCACCAGCACGTCCACGCCGAGAAGCCCAAAGCGCCCCGGTTCGCTGGCGACGACCAACTCTACCCTATGTTCCACAAGTCCGGCGTGTATTGCGAGATCTTCAAGCGACTGGCCGAGGGCACCGGCAACTACCCCGCCAAAATGGCGGTCATCGTGTTCCAAAACCCTCTGATGTCCGTCCCCGGAACCGAGACCGTGGCCCGAGCCCTGGCCAATCTGGAGTTCGTGGTGGTCAACGACATCTTCCTTTCCGAGACGGCCCAGTTCGCCGACATCGTGCTCCCTGGCACGACCTATCTGGAGCGTTACGATTGGAATAGCCACTGGGTCACCTGGCCGGCCTTGGGACTCCGGCAACCCGTGGTCAAACCCCTTTTCGGGCAACCGGCCGAATACGAGTTCATCACCGAGCTCGGCCGGCGCCTGGACCTCCGCGATAAAGACGGCAATCCCTTCTTCTGGATCGGGCGCCTCTCGGGCAAGCGTATCGAAGGCCTCACCGAATGGTACGAGGAGTACCTTTCGGCCGAGGTGCTCAACGGCGCTCCCCGAATGACCTTGGCGCAGATCAAAGCCCGGCCCGGCGCCACTTGGGTCGATAAGGAGGGTACGCGGTACGAGAAGTTCAAATCGCCCATTCCCCCCGAAGCGATGCAAAAGGCGACGATCGTTCGGGTCACGGTGGGCGATACCGTGGTCGAGCAGGTCTTCGACAAACCGAAAGACCAAGGGGGCAAGCGTATCGGCACCATCATAAACGGCAAACCGGTGCGGGGGTTCGCGACGCCCACCGGGAAAGTCGAGTTCGTGCTGACCTGCCTTCAAGGCAAAAAGGACGCCCAGGGGAACGCTTGCCACGACCTGCCGGTTTTCCAGCCCCCGGACTGGCAACCCACCCCGGAGTACCCTCTCTTTCTGATCAACTGGAAGGAAGCGCTGCACACGCACACCCGAACCCAAAACAATCGCTGGCTCTTGGAGTTCAAGCCCGACAATCCCCTTCAGATCCACCGGCAGACGGCGGCGCGCCTGGGTATTGGCGATGGGGACGCGGTGTGGGTGGAATCGCCATATGGGCGGGTGCGTGCGGTTGCCCATCTTACGGAGGACATCCACCCGGAGGTGGTCGGCCTTCAGCACGGTTTTGGACATTGGGCATTTGGCCGAGCCGCCAAAGGGCGCGGCACGTCCGATGCCCGTCTTCGCCCCACACGCGCCGATCCCATCTCGGGCCAGGCTCTGCACAAGCAATGCTGCGTGCGGATCTATAAGGCCTGACAGAGGCCGGGCCATAGCCCTCCAATGAGGCTGGCGACTGCGGGTACGAGCAACCGCCGTTCAGCCGTTTTCCGGTACACGTCTAATCTAGTTCCACTTTCTATGACGATATTTCGCAGTGTATCGAATGTGAGCGGTATGCGGGCGGGTTGCCGCTAGGTCCCCCGCTTTAGGCATATGGCCCTTTGGTTTCGGCAATCTGCTTGTAGGAGGCTTGGCCATGCCGCCGGGAAAGGCATCATGCAGTGTTTGGTTGATGGCTGCCGTTGTTGCATGGGGTTCAACGCGCCTGGCCGCCCAGGACGCGGCTTGGCCCGAAGCGCCGTATGCCCCGCCTTCCGCCGAGGCGGCCCTGGTCGGCAATCTGGCCGAAAGCGCAGCCGGGGCCTACTCGCCCGATTTCGTCAGCCGGGTCGAGCAGTTCATGAAGAAGGCGGAGGAAAAAGAGGCGGCCGAAAAGAAAAAGGCCGCCAGCAAGCCCTCGGTTAGCCTGTCCGGCCGCATGTTCGCCGACGCGGTGTTCTTTCAGCAAAGCGCCTTAAGCCGAGCGGTGCTAGGCGATGCGCAGGACACGGTGTTCATCCGCCAGGCCCGGCTGGGCGCCTCGGGGGACATGTTCGAGGTATTCTCATACAAGGTCGAAATGGATTTCGCCGGGCGGGACTCGGCCGAAGAGCAACTCACGAGCTTCAAAGACGTGTATCTCCAGATCCGGGAGCTGCCCCTGTTGGGCCACGTGCGGATCGGCCACTACAAAGAGCCCTTCAGCCTCGAGCAGCTCACCAGCGCCCGATTCGTAACCTTTATGGAGCGGAGCCTGGCCGACGTGTTTGTGCCCGCCCGCAACATGGGCGTCATGGCCTTCGATCATTCCGAAGACGAGCGCATCACCTGGGCCGTGGGTGGCTTCCGCACCATGGGCGATACACCGCCCTTTCGCAGCGATGACGACGGCGGGTGGTCGGTAACCGCCCGGCTGACCTGGCTCCCCTGGTACGACGAAGCCACCGCGGGCGAGCGGCTGTTGCACGTGGGCGTAAGCTACAGTTTCCGCGACTTCGACGACCCCAACCAGCGGATTCGCCAGCGCCCCGAGACCTCGGTAGGCCCGCGCGTGGTCGATACGCACACCCTCTCCAACCTCGTCGATGTGAACCTGCTGGGGCCGGAGGCCGCCTTGGTGCTCGGTCCGTTGTCGATCCAGTCGGAATGGATTGCCGGATTCTACAATCGCGGCGCGGCGCAGGCCGACCCGACATTTCACGGCCTGTATGTGCAGGCCAGCTACTTCCTCACCGGCGAGCACCGCGTGTACAACCGGTCGGCCGGGAGCTTCGACCGCGTCAAACCCTTTGAGAACTTTTTCCGCATCCGGGGAGAAGACGGCTGCATCGTGACCGGCACCGGGGCCTGGGAGATCGCGTACCGCTACTCATACCTGGACCTCAACGACGCCGGCATCGCCGGAGGGGTGGCCAGCGATCACACCTTCGGTCTGAACTGGTATCTGACCCCCTATGCCCGCATGATCTTCAATTACGTCCACAGCGACGCCGACCTGGCCAGCACAGGCGACGTGCCGCTGGACATCTTCCAGATGCGGGCCCAGTTCGACTTCTAAGTGCAGGCGAATCGCACTTCCAGCGGCCGTTAGCCCACGGCCGACCCTGCCCAAGACTCGCCAGCCGGGTCCTGCGGAACGTATACTGGATCGCGGCTGCGGCCGGACACGCCACGAGTGCAAAGGAAAAGGGGGGATCGGCATGGCAGACGGTTCTTGGAACGCGCGGGTGGCCGTGCTGGCCGCCCTTGTGCTGGTTGCCGGCGGAGGTCGCGATGCGGTGCCGGCCGAGACCGCCGGCCGACCCAATATCCTCGTGCTGGTGACCGATGACCAGCGCTGGGACGCTATGGGGTGCGCCGGCAATCCCATTGTGCAGACGCCCGAGATGGATCGGCTGGCCCGCCAGGGGACGCGGTTCACCCAGGCGTTTGCGACCAGTTCCATCTGTGCCGCCAGCCGGGCCACGATCTTCACGGGCCAATACGAGCGGGCCCATGGCTCGAACTTCCATACCCGGCCGCTGCTCCGCGCCCAACTCGAACAGAGCTATCCCATGCTGCTGCGACGCGCGGGGTACTACACCGGCATGATCGGCAAATACGGTGTGGGCGATGGAAAACGGGACATCGAAGGCCCCGAGGTCTTCGACCGCTGGTACGGCTTCTACGGGCAGGGCGAGTACTTCCCCAAGTCGCACCCGGGCAAACACCTCAACGCGATCATGGTGGAAGAGGCTTGCCACTTCTTCGACCACGTGCCGCCGGGCCGGCCCTGGTGCCTTTCGATCAGCTTCAAAGCCCCGCACTCGGGCAAGGGGTATATGGGCTACGATGCCGAGCCCGACCTGCACCACCTCTACGCCGAGGTGCAGATTCCCCTGCCGCCGACAGCCCGGCCGGAGTACTTCGAGGCGTTGCCCGATTTCCTGCGCCGCTCCAACGCCCGCACCAGCTACTGGCAACAGCGCTATAGCACGCCCGAGCGCTATCAGACCGTCATGAAAGAGTATTACCGACTGATCACGGGCGTGGACCGTGCGATCGGGCGGATCCGGGCCGAGTTGGACCGCCGAGGCCTGGGCCAGAATACGGTGATTCTGTTCACCAGCGATAACGGCGATATGGTGGGCGACTACCTTCTGGGGGGCAAGGAGCTGCTCTACGATGTGTCGCTCCGGGTGCCGATGATTGTGTTCGACCCGCGGGCGCCGGCCGAGGCCCGCGGGCAAACCCGGGCCGAGCTTGTCTTGAACCTCGATATCGCCCCCACGGTGCTGGACCTGGCGGGAGTGCCCATCCCGCAGGGGATGCAGGGGCGAAGCCTGCTGCCGCTGGTCCGCGGCGAAAAGCCGGCCTGGCGTGAAGAGTTCTTTTGCGAAAACAACTTCTGCATCCCGACGCAGTACTACCCGATGATCGAGGGCGTGCGCACCACCCGATGGAAGTACGTGCGTTACACCGACGTGGAGCCGGTCTACGAGCAGTTGTTCGACCTCGAAAAGGACCCAAACGAGGTCAACGACTTGGCGCGGCGTCCCGAGTTCAGTGGCACCTTGGCCCAGCTTCGCCAGCGCTGGGCAGTGCTGCGTGCCGCGGCGGCTCGACCTGGGGCTTTATGACCGCATCCGCTTTTCCATCCGTCCCGTCAACGGTACCGCGCCGGCGGATGGAAGTTCATACGGTGTGTGAACTTTCATACGCCGGGCGGGCGTCGAGGATCGCCCTGCCCCAGCACACCGTGCCTGCCATCTTGCCCGCGCCGGGTATCGCTTAAGGTCTTTATTTATAAACACTTACGTCGCATGGCCCATTGGGGAAAACCCATGAAGGCGATGGGCAACGTGGCAGCATCTGCCAGGCCCGGCACAGGGCGTGCTTTGTTGCCTTGGGGTAGCCTTGGGTGCCAAACCGTAGGGTGGGTGCTATGCACCCACGCGGTGAATGCCACGTAGGGTGGGTGCTCAGCACCCACGCCAGAGGAGTACCGTAGGCCACAATCGCCGACATCGCGGTTGCGGCTGCTCTGCACCCCCGCGAATGGCGTGCGACCGGCGGGGCGCTCTCCACCGGCGGTCAGCGTACATGGCACCCACAGGGCTACCCTTACCAACCCGCACCCCCAAACCCTGGCAGGTCCAGTGGTGCCACCGCACACCGGAGGCCGACCCATGGCAGAAGAGCGTTCGATGCTGGTTGTGGACGACGAGGAGGTGGTTTGCCGAGTGTGCCAGCGCATCTTCTCGCGCCAGGGCTTCCACGTGGATACGAACACGGATGCCCGCCGCGGCCTGGCCATGGCCACCGAAAAGGAATACTCCATCATCCTGCTGGACGTAAAGATGCCCAACATGGATGGCATCGAGTTCCTCCAGCGATTGCGGGAAAAGCATTGCGATGTGCCGGTGCTGATCATCACCGGATACCCGAGCATCCCCAATGCGGCCGCGGCCATGCGGTTGGGGGCATGCGACTACGTTACCAAGCCCTTCACTTCGGAGGAGATCACCTGGGCGGTAGAGCGGGTACTGGGAGGCGGCCGGCAAACCGGTACGGCCGCCGCCGAGCCCGGAGTCATCCCCCCGGCCGACCAGTCGGCGGAACTACTGTTTTGGGAAGAGGCGTGGCTGCGGCAGGAGATCGATGGCTGGGCGTGTGTGGGGGCGGTGCTGCCCCCCCTGCGTGGCGTGACGCCTAGCGGCATCCGCCTGCCCAAGATCGGCGAGGTGGTCTATCAGGGGCTGCCCCTGGCCGGCGTGATGCTCCCCGGGAAGCCCCCTCTGGTCATCCCTTCGCCGGTGACGGGAGTGGTGGTGGCGGTCAACGAGCACTTGAACGAGCGGCTGGATTGGTTGTGGAGCGATCCGTGCGGCGAGGGGTGCGTGGCCTGCGTGTCGGTAACGCGGCATGAGGAAATCGAGCAGAATTGCCGACCGCGGCGGGTGCTTCTGGTCAATGCCGGGCGTTCGGCCGAGGAGCAGGCCAAGAAGCTCAGCGCGCTGGGCTGCCAGGTCCAGCGGGTGGGCGATCGCGATGCCCTGGCGGCGGCCCTTGCCGATGGCCAGGACCGCGCCGTGTTCCTCGATGCCGGTTCCTTCGGCGATGCCGGCCCCGCCCTGGCCGCGCTGGTCAACGAGCGGGCACCGTCGATGCGGATCGTGGTGGTGGGCTCGCCGGCCGGCGCCCCCGAACCGGCTTACCGGAAACACAAGATTTTTTATTACGCGGTCGAGCCGTTCTCGGATAACGAAATCGCCGACATCCTCAATGCGGTCTTTCAAACCCGGGAGGCCCATGCGCCCAAGGCCGATCGGGTGGGCGAGCCCTCGGAACCCATCAGCAGCATCGCCATCACCAACCGCAATGGCCACAAGGTGCAGTTGCTTTCGGCGCCGGGCCTGTTGTGGCGCAACGAGGGGCTGGGCTGTTTGATCACGCAGCGCCTGCTGGCACGCATGTTTCCCGTGGTGATCACGCCCGGCGAGGCGTATCTGACGCCGGGGAACATCCTCAGCACGGCCGCTACCGTGGACCGGCTGATGGTGCTCTTGGCCAAGGACAGCGGCCTGTTGCCCGGCAGCCTGGTGCGGAACACCAAGCCGGATTTCGGCGTCGAGCCGGGCGAGGCGGCGGGCAAGGTGACCACCATGGCGGTGCAGCCCGATGACCTGGGCGGGCTGGCCTGCCTGGACTCCCGCACCCTGGCCGTCCTGGCCGACCACATCGTCTGGGACATGGCCTCGTACTGAGGTTCGGCACCCGTACGGTGCGGCGGGCGGGTTTGGCAGCCTCGCCTGGAGCGGCCGAGTCCAGCGGCCGGAGGGTGTGCATCCGCAGGGTGTGGTGCGATGGCCATGAGAATCCTGGTCG
>JBBIQF010000219.1:0-10076 GCA_037442445.1 Planctomycetaceae bacterium | reverse complement strand
GCGACGACGCTGGCCTTGTGGGGTCGCCACCCCGAGGACCGGGTTTTCCAGCGGGCTGCCGGCTCGTGTCTGGCGGCAGAAAACGAATTACGTCCCCGTTTCCAAAGGCTGGCCGCTGGCGTTCTCCACGGTGGCGTGGTAGCCCGCAGGCAACTCCAGGCGGTAGGTGATGCCGCGGGACCGCTTTTCCCAGCGGAGCCGGATGGGGCCATCCGGCGTCATGCGCGTGCCCTCGCACCAGTCCAAATGCAGTTGCCCCACGCGCACGTGCACCGTTTTGCGCACGGGATCCACCCGCCAGAGCCCCAGCACATCGCGGTACAGCACGTGCACGATGTGCGAGGCGAACCCGTGATTGCAGCTTGCATAGTCCCCGATGTTCTCCCATAGCGTGCCGGTCCGCTCGGCCATGTACAGCAGATAGGCGATCGATTCGTCGAGGACCTGCTGGCTGCGCCCATCGCGCGACAAGAGCTCCAGGCGCAGCACATTGCCCACGAACGCATTGGCAGGATGGACCTCCGGAAATGCCTTTTTCGCGGCCCGGCCCGGGCCGAACTCCTCGCACAATGTCCGCCACAGCCGGGCGTGCGTGGTGCGATCGGCCACCCCGAAGTAAAAAGCGAAGTACTGGCACACCTCCGTCCGGTTGCGCGTGGGCTGGAGCTTGCCCTGGTGCCGCACGGCATTATCCACGAAGAACTCGCCGTCGAACGCCTGGCGGCGGATCACCTGGCGGAGCGCATCCGCACGGCGCACGAGTTCGGGTTGGCCATATAGCCGGCCGGCGGCCGCCATCGCCTCGGCATACAGCATGTTCGTCGGATAGTTCACGTCCTGGACGAACTCGTTGGCCTTGGACCACTCGATAAACACCCACCCGGGCAGCTTCTCCAGCAACCCCTCGGGGTTTTCGTAGCGGCGCAGATAATCGAAGAGCCGCATCACCCGCGGCCGAAGCCCCTCGACCAGTGCCCGCTCGCCGCCCCGTGCAACGTATTCTTCCAGTTGGAGCACAAACCACATGGCCCAATTGGGAATGAAAACGCCGTCGTAGTGGTCGGCCGGGTAACACATGGGGAGCATCCCCTCGGGCAGATGCGCGAACTGCTGCGGCAGGGCAAAGTTCTCCAAGAAGTTCTGCTCGACCACCGGCCGGCCCGCCAGGTCCGCCGCCACGCGGGCCGTAAAGAAACTATCGCAAAGCCAGCCCGCCCGTTCCCGGCTAGGGCAGTCCATGAACAGGTCCAGGCAGTTCTGGCGGAACGTCGACACCCCGGCCTCAAACAAGCGGTTCAACCGCGGGTCGCTGGCTGCGAATCGCACCTCCGGCAACTCCGGGTAACCGTACTCCCGCAAATAGAGGTCCTCCAGCGTGCAACCGCCCTCTAAACAAATGATTTTCAAGTATCGCATCGTATACGGCTCGATGCTTTCCAGGCGGTAATCGCCCGGCTGGAGCTGGTAGCGAATCACGTTGACGCACCCCAGGCGCTTGAAGTCCACATCGCCGCCGGTGAGGATTTCGTCGAAGGCCAGCGCCAGCTCGGTCTTCTGCTGGCAGCGGACGCGCAGCCCGACGAAACCGGTGCGATTGGCACCAAAATCGACAATCTGGAAGCCGTGCCGGCCCAAGAGCGTGGGTACCACGGGCGCCGGAGCCGCCGGTGCCGCGGACTTGCCCAACTGCGAGGCGTACTGCTGCATCTCGGTCGAGACGACCCGTTCGAGTTCGGATTCGGGAAAACCCTTGAGTTTCGGCCCGATGGCCACCAGCGCCCGGTCCTTCCACAGCCCCTCGGTCCGGGGCCGGTGTTGGACGATCCCCGAGGCCACGGGCTGGACCGCCCGGCGGACCGCGAAGTCGGGATAGGGGACCCGGCGTGGCAAGAGTGCCACCGGGGGTTGGTATTCCAGCTCGACCGGGGCGGGCGCCGCATCGGGATCACGAAACCAGGCGTCCCAGCCTGGGGCCAGGCGATAGTACTCGATAAACGGCCGTTGAAAACTATAGCGCTGGACCTTTTGCACCCGGTAGGGAAGCAACTGCGCCACGAAGCCGGCCCCGGCACCGGCGGTGCTGGCCAGCACCTGTTGGCCCGCCACCACCTCGGCCTGGAGAAAAGCCGGCTGGTCCAGCAAATAGTAACTGTTGACGTTATAACCGGCGACTTCGATGGCCAGGAGGTTCTTGCCGGGGCGGAGCTTTCCGGCCAGCGGCCACTCATCCACCCGAAAGAACCCGTGGGCCGCCCGGGCTGGCCCATGCCCCAGAAACTCGCCGTTGAGCCATGCCCGATACAGCGTGCTGGCGGCCAGCCGGAGCACGGGCGGCTGGGTCGGGCTGGGTGCCTCGATGACCGCCCGAAAACCCACGAGCAGGTTCATTTCGGTCTGGCGGCCTTTAGGCCAGACCGGCCGGGCACTCAAAAATGCTGCGGGGCCCTCGGCCGACTGCGCAGCGGCACCGCCGAGCCCCCACGTCCAAACGCCCAGCAACACGACCCATCGAGCGCTCACGGCTTTCTCCGCCCGGGACAACCGACTGGCTGAATGCCCGCCCAGCGCGGGCCGGCGCGGCCTAATGTACCCGGGCGCCGGATGGGCGGGCAAGAGCCCACGAGCGACCCGCCGGAGTTTCTTATTCGCTGAGGGTCTCGGGGTTCGGCGAAACCCTCGCGGGTGCGCCGCCGCGTGCCACGGTGGACAGGCCAAGCGGCGCCTGCTAGACTGCTTGGGCGGCGCGAGTTCCCAACCCCATTCCCGGAGCGTTTGGCTTATGAGTCCGGTGGTGTCCGAGACGCTGGTGCCCGGCATTCCGGTGCGCCGCGGCAAGGTCCGCGATGTGTACGATCTGGGCGACCGCCTGCTTTTGGTCAGCACCGACCGCATTAGCGCTTTCGACTGGGTGCTGCCGACCCCCATCCCCGACAAGGGCCGGGTGCTCAACCAGCTTTCGGCCTTTTGGTTCGAGCGCCTGGGCGAGCCGCATCATCTCGTGACCACCGATGTGGAGCAGATGGACTTGCCGGCAGGGGCGGACCGCCGGCTGCTGGCGGGCCGATCGAGCCTGGTCCGCAAAGCCAAGGTGGTGCCTATCGAATGCGTGGTGCGCGGCTATCTGTCCGGCTCGGGCTGGAAGGAGTATCGCCAGTCGGGCATGGTCTGCGGCATCCGGCTGCCAGAGGGGTTGGTCGAAAGCGCGCGGTTGGATGAGCCGGTGTTCACCCCCGCCACCAAGGCCCAGACCGGCCACGACGAGAACATCTCCTTCGATCGCATGGCGGACTCGGTGGGCCGGCAGATTGCGGAGGAACTCCGGCAGCGGAGTCTGGCCCTTTACCAGCGCGGGGCGGAATACGCCCGCGAGCGGGGCATCCTCATCGCCGACACCAAGTTCGAGTGGGGGGTGGTGGAGGACCAGTTGATCCTCATCGACGAGGTGTTCACGCCCGACAGTTCGCGGTTCTGGCCGGCCGACCAATACCAGCCCGGCGGGCCGCAACCCTCGTTCGACAAGCAATTCGTCCGCGACTGGCTGGAGGGGACGTCGTGGGACAAGAACAGCCCGCCACCGGCGCTACCCGAGGACGTGGTGGCCAATACCCGACGCCGCTATGTGGAGGCGTTCGAGCGGTTGACGGGCCGGCCGTTCGAGGCGTAGGCCGGCTGCCCCTGGCCGAAGGCGGTGCCCCACGGCCCTCGCGAGCTGCGCACATCTTGCCCACCGCCGGGTCACCGCGAAGGCGGGCCCTTCTAGCGCTATTGCCCATTTCGGCCGCTGCGGCCGCCCGCCGCTCAAATGCCTTCCGCTTTCCGCCCTCCGCCTTCCGCCTTCTGCCCTCCACCTTCCGCCTTCCCGCGCCCGGCCCTACTGTTTGGGCGGCTTGAGGATTTGTTCGAGCCGCTTGTTCAACTGGGTTTCCAGCATGTTCTGGGCGGCGTTCTGCATGAACTGGCGCGCCAGTTGGTCGAAGGCTCGCCGGTCGATTGTGGGCCTGCGGAGGGTGCCGGAAATGGGTATCTGTATCACCTGGTTGCGCAACGCGGCCGCCACGGCAGGGTTGGTTTGCCAGCGGGCGGGGATGGGCATTTCGGCCATCATCGCCAGGCTCTGGTCTTCAACCCCCACCGACCCGTACATGCGGAGGGTCACTTCGGGGAAGGCCAGCTCCAGGTCGCGGTGGTAGATTCGGCCATCGACCATGCGGAACGGTACCACCGATTGGCGTGTGATCTGCACCTGATTGGCCCGGCCGGCCAGTTGCGCCAACTCCTGGATCAGGTACCCCGGCCCCACGCGCACGTCGTGGACGATCAGCCTGCCGCTCAGGTCACCGCGCCCTGGGGCATCGATGGGAATGCGGCAGTTATCCAGCTCGATGGAAAAGACTCCCTCGGCCGAGGCGATGCCAGCCAGCACCGGGGCGATGTACTCCAGCCCATGGGCGCACATGACCGGGTTGATGCGGACCTGGTGGGCCACCCGCCCGGGCTCGAGCGTCAGTTCCGCCGGGCCGGGGATGAGATGCACCCGCGGGGCCAACTGCACCTGCCCCTCATTGACCGCAAGCGTAAGCGGCTTGATCTCGAGGATGCCCCGGGCGTACGTGGCGTCCAGGTCGCCCGGGCCGATCTGAAACCCGTACACCTCGGCCCAGTGCCACGCAAAACCGAGGCTGGCCACAGCACCCTGGCCGGCCAGCGGGCCGTGATACGCAAACGGGCTTGCCCCTCGGCCGGCAATCCGCACCCCCTCGCCAAAACGCGCGCGGATCAACTGGCTGATCCGCTCGAAGTCGTAGTTGATCGTGCCGGCAAGCTGGAGGTGGGTCGGGCCGTCGGGGCGTGAAATCTTCCCCGTGCCTGCGATCCCCACAGTGCCGGAAACCAGCTCCACCTGGTCGATCTGGAACGAGCGGCTCACATCGTTGTAGCTGCCCCGCCCGGATAGGCGGACCTCTTTTTCCTGGAACCGCTGGCCGGCCGCATTGCTCGCCGTGAAATCGGTGGCGGTGAGGTCGAACCGCGCGGTGATCATGCTGCCGATTTGCTGGATTTCGGTGCGGGTGGCCAGTTGCCCGGCCAGTTGCCAGGCCGGCCGCGTCCCCGCCGGCACCAGCCAGGCCTGGAGCCGGTCGATCGCCGCGTTGCCCTGCACCGTGCCGGCCAGCCGCATCGAACCGCCCGGCGGCAACGCCAGCAGGAAATCCTTGGTTTGCAGGGCCACGGCGCTGGTGATCAGGCTGGCGTGCTGGAGTTCCAGCCGGCGGGCAGGCTGGTCCCACCGCATGGCCAGGGTCAACTCGGCCTTGGGCTCCTGGATGCAAAGCGACGGCCCGAGGATGGCCAGGTTCGTGCCGCCAAGCCGCGTCTGTTCCAGCGCCAGTGAGTCCTTGCCCCACCGCACCGCCGAGAGCAGTTCAAAGGCCCCCGCCAGCCGCCAGCGCGCCAGATTGAACCACGGCGCCAACCGGCCCTGCCACCGCTCCAGTTGGCCCTGGGCGTGCAATTCCAGCGGCCACTGGCCCTCCAGCGCCGCCACCGGCTGCATCAGCCGGGCGTGCAGTTGGTCGGGCCCGGCTTCGATCCGGGCGGTCGCAGTCTCGATGCGGTTGTTGTTGCGGAAGTCGGCCCGGCCGGTCGCCGTGAACCCCGCACTGAGGGCCGTCTCGGTCCACGCCGGCTGCCCCGGCAATGCCAGGCGGAAACCGAGGATTCGCAACTCGCCCATGGTCTCGAAATAGTCCTCCTGGTACCGCTCCCAACTGAGCTGGGCCGTCCCCTCGCCCGCCAGTTTCAGCCCTCCCAAGTCCACAAAGCCGGCCGACTGATCGGCCAGGCGGCTCAAGTCGAACGTCGCCGTGGCCGTCAATAGGTCCCGCGTTCCCGCCGCGCGCAACCGCAAAAAGTTCGACTCGCACTGCAACGTCTCGATGACCGGCCCCTGCGGGCTCTCGTGGGCCGCCAGGTTCACGAGGATCGGTTGCTGCCACACGATGCGCCGGCCCTCGCGCAGGCCGGTCAGATTGCTCGCTTCCAGCCGGGCCTGCCAGACCATCCCCTCGAAGTTCCCTTGGCGCTGCCGGCGCCCAGCATACTGAAATTGCAACTGGCCGCTGGTAACCTGGGTCCCTTTTTGAATCCTCAGGGTGGCCGGCAGCATGGCCGCCAGCCGGGCCAAATCCACCTGCCCCCGCACCTCGCACACCTGGTGCAAAAGCGTCGTGCCGGATTGGGCTGCGTATTGCCCGCTCCAGTCCAGCGAGCCCGTCATGGCCAACTGCCCGGCCTCGCATTCCAGGGCCACGCGCTGGCACTCCAGCCGGCCGTCTTGCCACAACAGCCGCCCCGAAGCGTCCAGCCACGCCAGTGCCGGCCGATCGGCACCCAGCGCCGGCAGGGCCAGGCGGAGTTCCTCGGCCCGCAACTTGCCTTCCACCAGTACCCGCCGGCCCGGCCCCGCATGGTCCCATCGGCACAACAGCGACCCCGTGCACCGCCCCGAAAGCTCCAACCCGGCCACCAGGCGGCGGAACAGGGGTTCGGCCAGCCCCAACGGCCCCGCTTCGGCTTTCACCACCAGCGAATCGACCGCCTCGGCAGGCGCGGGGCCGCCGGCCTTGCTCGAACTGCGATGCACCTCCACCTCCACCTCCAACACCCCCGCACGGAGCTGCCCCGGCACACTGCCCGACAGGTGCAACTCGACCGGTTTTGCCCGCTCAGCCGGTACCGATACCTCCAGCCGAGCCGACTCGATCTGCCACGTCCGGCGCGTGCGCTGGTCCATCACCACTACGGTTCCATCGGCGGCCGTAATGGCCGCTTCGACCGCCCGGTCCGGCTGCTCGGGGTCCAAATACCGCGCAAACAGGTCTTCCACATTGCTGCCCCCTTCGCGAAACGCCAGGTGCAGCTTGGGCTCGTCGAGTTGAAAGCGGCCTAAACGGGCCGTGTCGAAAAGCAATGCCAACAGCGCCTTATCGCCCACCAGCCTCGGCACTTCGAGCACCAGATTGCCGTCCCGATCGAGCACCTCAACCCCGTAAAGCACCACGGGCGAAAACCAGCCCAGCGAGGCCGACTTGATGCGCACCGTGCCCTCCAGGTCGGCCGTGGACCGCCGCAGGATGGCGGTCATAAGCGGGCTGTGGGCCACCAGCCACGGCAATAACCAAAACACGAGCACCAGGGCTACTGCAACCGCGGCCGGCCAATAGCGGCGATACCCCCTAAACCCCGGCTTCTTGTCCTTGCGCACGGGGGGCGACTTCGCACGCCGGCCAATCCACAACCGGCGCCGGCGGGGCACTTGGGCCGAGGCTGCCCCGCTAGCGTGGGGCCCATCCATCCGCCGGCCCTCGTGGCTTGGCGGCACTTGGCCATGCTGCGGATCCAGCGGCTCCCGTTCCCTGGAAAGCCGGCGTACCGCCGCCGCACTGGGCTGCCCTCCGGCCGCAGGATGCTCTGTGCCAACTTGCCCCCCATCGCCGGCCGCTTCCCCGGCGGCTAGCGGCTCTGCGGGGTCCGGCGAAGCCGGGCAATCTGGGTCGGCAGGCGGATAATGGAAACCGGGAAAAGCGGGACGACGAGGGTGTGAACCGTGGCCCGACATGCGCGCACCTCCATGCCGATTGCAAAGGGTGGGCATTCTAGCCAAGCCCGCTCGGCCGCACTATAGCAGGTTCCACAATTCGCGGGCTGGTGGGTGCATAAGGAGAATTGCGCCAAGAGCCGGGGGCGTAAGCCCCCGGTGCGGCCGGCCACCGGCGGTCGACGAGCGCTTGTCAAGGGTAGGGGTTGGCGGAAACGTGGAGTGCTTACCGCACCGGGGGTTCACACCCCCGGCTCTTGGCCGCGTACCGAGCCGCGACCGCAAGGAACCGGCCCATCTGCGGCGAAAAGCGCCATGCCAACGAGCCGCTGTGGTCAGCCGGGGGGAGCCGCGTAAACCGCGACCGGGCGGCCGTTGCCACCCCGCGCGGGACGGTCTAAGATGTCTAACCCCATGCCGATTGCGATGGGCAATCTCGCGCAGCGGCCTCTGTTCGGCGTGGCTGGTCCTTGCCGCCAGCGACGTGAACAAATACCCGTATGTCTCACTCAGCCCGCAACGGGGACTTGCCTGGCGGGCAGAACGCCGGCCTAGCTGGGGTGCTACTTTGCGTCGATGCGGCATGGCCAGACAACCGCTGGTCCGCTTTGCGTGGGTGTGGACGCACCGAGGACGAAGAGGGCCCTGCGCTGGACTGCGCAAGGGGACGAAAAGCCGATCGCAGTGGCTAGCCTGGCGACACGCGGGCTGGGCTGGCAACCGCCTGGGACATTTGGGAAAGAGACCACTTCGTCATGCTTGCCCGCCATGAAATCGAGGTTCGGGTCCGCTACAAAGAGTGCGACCCGATGGGCTATCTGCATCATGCCAACTACTTCGTATTGTTCGAGATGGGGCGGACCGAGCTGCTGCGGGCCTCGGGCGGCAACTACCGGCGGATGGAGGAGGAGGGGCTGTTTGTGGTGGTGGTCAAGGCCGAGTGCCGCTACCATCGCCCGGCCCGGTATGACGACGTGCTGCGGGTCGAAACGGTGGTGGGCCGGGTGACCAACGCCACCATCGAACACCAGTACCGCGTGTTTCGAGGGGAAGAACTCTTGGCCACCGGGTTGGTCCAACTGGCCATCGTGGACCGAAACGGCAAGGTCCAGATGGTCCCCGATTGGCTTAGGACGGCCACCCCGTAGATCGTATTCCGGCAGGCGCCTCGGTCAGCGGGTCTCGGCAGCCTGCGCAAGCGCTATCTGCCGGGCTCGGGAAGCGTGGTCGCTTCGGTGGCAGGAAAGCCGGTGGTTGCAGATTCCGAATACCAGTGATGGGTGGCGGATTACACTTTAGGGGTGGAAAATCCGAGATTTTTTTCGCGGATTTCACGGGGGGCTGCCTCGCGCCATTAAGGTTATAGGCGGGGCGCGACCGCCACCCCGATTGGGCACGGGGTGCCGGGGACGCTCGAAGTTCCCGGTCGGCGACAGGGGGAGGCCAGCGGGACCTGGAACCGGTCCCGCTGGTGCTCCCGGTTCTCATTATCCCCTCGTCTGGGTGGAAAGGATTGGCTTTCTAGCCATCTTGTATTCCGGGGAGACGGAAAACCGGGTAAAGTCCGCGCATCGGGGCTTTTTTTGCGGGGGCGCGGTTTGGCCCGGTAGGCCGCTGGCCGGCTGAGGTGTCACGCTGCCTTGGCCAGAAGCACGGCCAAGTGAGGCCCAACTCGGGTGATCGTCCCGCGTTGGTGGGGGCACGATGCCCCGGCCCGGCCGGGTCGGATAATGGATGCAATCCGCATGTAGGGCCCTGTGGAGTCCGCCAGTATGGGCGCCTCGACGAACTCGCTTGCCGCGGGCCGGCGGCCTCGGACGCGGGCCGAGGCCATCGCCGACTGGATCGCCGATTTGGGCGGCGTGGTCATCGACTGGGTTGCCGGATTGGGCGATTTCTCGCTTTTCGTGTTGCGGACATTTCGCTGGCTGTTCGGCCGGCTGCCACGCAAAGAGACCCTGCTGCCGAACTTCTACCAGATCGGGGTGATGAGCTTACCGGTCATTGCACTGACCGGGACGTTCATCGGCATGGTGCTGGCCGTGCAGAGTTACGCCCAGTTTCGGACGCTGGGTCTTGAGACGCGGCTGGGGGCGGTGATCAACATGTCGCTGGTGCGGGAGTTGGGGCCGGTGCTGGCCGCCACGATGCTGGCCGGCCGCGTGGGCAGCGCCATGGCCGCCGAGTTGGGCACCATGCGGGTTACCGAGCAGATCGACGCCCTGGCAAGCCTGGGCGCCAACCCGATCCACTATCTGGTCGTGCCGCGGTTCCTGGGGTGCCTGGTGCTCATTCCCACGCTGACCATCATGGCCGATTTCATGGGGGTCGTGGGCGCCTTCTTCTATAGCACATGGGTTTGGGGGATCGACTCGGAACGCAACTTGGAGAACTCGGCCAGCTACGTGGGGATATTCGATTTGTTCGGGGGGGTATTCAAGAGCATGTTTTTCGGGGGGGCCATTGCCTTGATCGCGTG
>JBBIQF010000218.1:0-10145 GCA_037442445.1 Planctomycetaceae bacterium | reverse complement strand
CGTCCGTCCGCATCGAAGGGACGGGGATGATTTAATACGCTTTTCCGAAAAATGCAACGGGGGGCAGGCCGAAAAGCCGGAAAATTTCGGGAAAAAGTGCTCCTCGGGCCCTTTTGGCCCCGGAAAATGCGGCCTCGGTGCCCTCTTGAGGTATGGCCGAAGATACAGACCCGCCTAAGAGCCCCGCCAGGCGGCGTGCTTGCCAGTGGGCCCAGCGCCGTCCGCAGGCCCGGCCGATGCTGCCCGGTGGGTTAGCCGGCTGTGCGGGCATTCCGGCCAGCCAGTGGCCCAATTGCGGGAGCCTCACCGCGGCTTTGGTAACATACTGATAGGTGGTATTGCACCCTACGTTAGTAGACATCCCGTAGCCGTCATCGCGGAAGAAACTGGGGTTGCGGGGCGAGATCAGGCAGCCGGGTAAGCCGTTTTCTGCTTTGGTTTTCCTTCCGCGGCCGAAAGTTCGTAAGATTAAGGGACAGGCGTTCGGCAGGGTCCCTCCAGCGTGGGAGACGAGTGCGATGGGTCGTCCAAGGCCGCTTTTTTTCGGTCGGCACCTCCCGGTGGTGGCGCTAGCGGTTGCGGCGTGGTGGGCGGCTGTGATGCAGGAGCCTGCCCTGGCGGCTGCCCCGGCACCGGCCAAAGCCCCGGAGGCCAAGGCGGCTGACGAGCCCGCGGCCAGCACCCTGCGAAATGTCTTCGCCCGTCCCAGCCGCGAGCTGACCCAGAAGCTGCAATTGGCCCGCCAGCTCCTGGCCCAGCGCCGCTTTGCCGAGGCGGTAGGACTGTTGGATAGCCTGCTGGAGACGGAGGAGGATTACTTCCTTCTGGACTCGGCCTCTGGCGGGGTCCGCGGCCTGCGGGCCGAAGCGCAGCGCCTTCTGGGGGCCATGCCCCGCGAAGGGCGCGAGCTGTATCAATTGCGTTACGGCGCCCGGGCCCGGCAGATGCTGGCCGAGGCCACCGCAAGCGGCAATCCCCAGGCCCTGGCCGAAGTGTCGCGCCGGTTCTTTCACACCCAGGCCGGCTACGAAGCCACGCTGCTCTTAGGGCTGTATTACTTGGATCATGGCAGCCCGCTGGCCGCAGCGCTTGCGCTGCAACGGCTCAGCGCGTTGCCGGACGTGGCGGAACGCTTCGAGCCCGGCTTGTCCGTGGTGCTGGCCACGTGCTGGTCGCGGGCCGGTGCCCACGGCAAAGCTCGCGAGACGCTGGAGGCGGTGCGTGTTCGCCGCACTCAGACTCCCTTGCGCATCGCGGGTGCCGAGGTGCCGGTCGAAGCCGTGTTCGCTCGGCTGGTGGGCAGCAGCGGACCGGCACAGCCCGTGCTGCCGGCCAACCAGGACTGGCTCGCACCCCGGGGCGATGCGGCGCACAATGCGCCGGCCAGCGGCGAGGGGCCGCTGTTGAGCCTCGCGTGGCGCGTGCCCACCACGGAGTATCCTCAGGTCGAAGAGATGGTCCAGGAGCTTTCGCGGGCCTTCCGGCAGCGCGACCAATGGGCCTTGCCCGCCCTGCGCCCCCTGGTCGTCGGCGACAAGGTGCTGATGCGCACTGTGCGGAACCTCCTGGCCGTCGATTTCATCACCGGCAAGCGCGTCTGGGAGGTGCCCGCCGATGACCCGATCGAGGCGCTGGCCAATGAGGCGGCCGATTCGCCGTACCAGCCGCCGCAGGTCGATGTGCGGTTCGGCCTGCGCCTGCGGCTGTGGGGAGATTCCACCTACGGCACACTGACCAGCGATGGGCAGTTCGTGTTTGCCGTGGAAGACCTCTCGCTGGATGTGACGCCGTTTAATGCCCGGGGCTTTCCTTTTGTGCAGCGGGACCCGCGGACCGAGCCGCGGACCTACAATCGGCTGGCGGCGTTCGACGTCAAAACCGGCAAGCTCGTGTGGCATGCGGGGGGAACGCCGGATGAATGGCCCCTGCCCCTGGCCGGCATGTTTTTCTTGGGCCCGCCCCTGCCCCTGGCCGGGCAACTCTACGTGCTGGCCGAGGCGAAGGGCGAAATCCGCCTCTTGGCCCTGGATGCGCGGACCGGAGCCTTGCAATGGTCGCAGCAGCTTGCGGTGGTCGATCAAGAGCGCGACCTGCCGCTGGACCCGCTGCGGCGCCTGGCCGGCGTCTGCCCCTCGTATGCTGACGGGGTGCTGGTGTGCCCCACGGCCAATCAGGCGGTCGTGGCCCTGGACCTGGCCAGCCGGTCGCTGTTGTGGGGATTCGCGTATGGCGACGAGGAACAGGAGATGGGGTTTCCGGGGCCGTTCCCGGGGCAGCGGGGTTTCGTGATGGAGATCGACCCGGCGTCGCGTTGGGCCGACTCTTCCGCCGTACTGGCCGATGGCAAAGTGCTAATCACCCCGGCCGACGCCGAGTGGCTTTACTGCCTGGATCTGTTGACCGGCAAACTCTGTTGGAAGGCGCCGCGCGAAGACAATCTGTATCTCGCCTGCGTGGTCGATGGCAAAGCGGTGGTGGTGGGGCGGCGGGGCATGAGGGCGTATTATCTGCAACCAGCGCCCCGGCAGCCCGATGCGGCCGAAGGGGGCGGGCTGCCCGAACCAGCATGGGAAGGGCGGATACTGGAATACCCCGGCGGCGCCATGCCGAGCGGCATCGGATTCTTGAGCGGCAGCCACTATTACGTTCCTCTGACCAGCGGCGAGGTGCTGGCCGTGGACGTGAAGACCGGGACCGTGGCCCGCACGTACCGTTCGCGGCGGGGTGTGGTGCCCGGCAATCTGGTCGCCTGCCGCGGACGCATCCTCTCCCAAAAGGCCGATGGGTTGGAGGTCTTCTACCAGCTCGACGCCCTGCGGGCGGCGGTGGCCCAGCGATTGAAGGCGCAGCCCGAGGACCCCGAGGTGTTGGCCCTGCGGGGCGAGATCCTCTGGGACGAGGGCAAGCTAGACGAGGCCCTTGAGGCCTTGCGCAAGGCCTACCGCAGCAACCCCGGCCCCAATTACCGCGAGTTGCTCCGCGAGGCGTGGTTCGACGCCTTGAAGACCCGGTTCACCAGCTATCGCGCACAGGCAGCCGAAGTCGAAGCCCTGTTGGACAAGCCGGAACACCATAAGGCGTACTTGCGGCTGGTGGCAACGGGGCTGATGTCGGTGGGCGAACACCGGGCGGCCCTGGAGCAGTTGCGCAAACTGATCCAATGGGACAGCAAGGGCCGGCAGATGGAGCGGGTGGGGGCAGCCCATCAGGTCCGCAGCGACCGCTGGATCCAGGCGGCCTTGGCGCAGCTCCACCAGGCGGCCGGGGCCGATGTACAAGCCGAGATCGACCGCCTGGCCGCCCAGGCCCTGGAGGCGGCCATCCAGACTGGCTCGACCGAGGCCTTGCAGCAGTTCCTGGACTACTACGGTGGGCTGCCCCTGGCCGACGAAGCCCGCTGGCGCCTGGTCCAAAAACTGCGGATCGCTGCGCGCTACCTGCCGGCCGAACTCGTGTTGCGGCAGTTGGCACGCGCCGGCGATCGCCGCCAGAGGGCGCGAGCGGCGGCCGAACTGGCCGTGCTGCTCCGCGAGGCCAACCTGCCCGAACACGCGGCAATCGCCTACCGCCACCTGGCCGAGGAATTCGCCGATGTGGCCGTGGCCGACGGAAAAACGGGCCGGCAAATCCTCGAGGCCCTACCGGCCGACGACCCCGTACGCAAGTCCATCCGCGCGGCGCAGCCCTGGCCGACGGGCAAAGTCGTCGTTGGCAAAGAGCGCCCCCGCGGGCCCTTGCCGCCGGCATTTACCACCGCGGTCGTACCCCTGCCTGAGGGAGGAGGAACGTTCTACGGCGAGGCACTGTTCGAACTCCAAACGAGCACGCAGAGCCTCCAGGCCCGCAACGGCTGGGGACTGCCCATGTGGCAATGGCCCGTGGGCGACCTGCTCCGCCAGGGGCGATTCTCGATCCACTCGTCAGGCCTCCGGGCAGCCGCTTTGGACCATCTGCTCGTGCTTTCGCTGGGCTCGCGTGTGGTGGCCCTGGATACGCTGGCGGTCGGCCGATCGGGCGTTCCCGCCACGCTCTGGAGCACGGACCTGGAGCAAGCGAGCCCCCTGCCCGCGGCCATGGCTCGGCTGCGGGGCCGCCGCGGCATCGCCATGTACCAGCAGCCCCGGTTCGATGGCACGCTGTTTGCCGCTACGATCATCTCCGAACAGCTCGTTTGCTACCAGCGGTTCCACGAGTTGCACGGTGTGGATTCCGTCAGCGGCCAGACGCTTTGGATCCGGGAGGATACCCGGGCGGAAAGCTCGGTCTTTGGCGACGACCAATATGTATGCGTCGTTCCGCCGGAGGAAAACGTGGCGATGGTGCTTCGGGCCGCCGACGGGGCCCTGTTGGGCACCCGGCCGCTCCCCGAGGGCCGGCTGGGCACCCTGGGCCGATATGTGGTCGCCTGGACGCCCGGCCAGCCCGAAGCCGCCGGGCAAGCCGAACTGGCGGTGGTGGACCCGTGGACAGGCAAGCCCCTTTGGCCCCCCCGGCGCTTTGGCAGCAACGCCAAGGTCGCCCTCTTGAACAAGGAGCTGGCCGGCGTGCTGGAACCCGAGGGCCGGTTCGTGCTGCTTCGCCTGGCCGACGGCCAAACCGTGGTTGACGCCCCCGTGCTGGCCGAACCGTCGCTGTCGGAAATGTATCTTTTCCAATGGCCGGAAGGCTACGTGCTGGTGGCCAACTCGCTGGAGCGGCCGGACACCAAGCCGGTCCAAATCTACGGAATGCACGGCGTTCCGGCGGCGCAAATCCATCGGGCACGGGTGTACGGGTTTGACCGCAAGGGCAAGAAGCTGTGGGAGGAGCCGGCAGTGGTGACCGACCAGTTCCTCCTGACGCAACAGCCCGCCCGCCTGCCGGCACTGGTTTTTGCGTGTGGGACCAGCGAGCGCCGGGGGGTCTCTTTAGGGCAACCGCGGGTCGCGTGGGTGGCCGTGGACAAACGCACCGGCCAGACGATTCGCCCAAAAGAATTGCCCGAAGGCAGCTCGAACCTGCGCCTCAGCGGCGACGACGAGCAAAAGGTGATCCGCATTGAACTCCAGAAAGAGACGGTCACCCTGGAGTTCACCGGGTTGCCGCCGGAACCCCCGCCACCAGCGGAAAAGATGAACCCCATCAAGGGACTTCTCCGGTCGATTATCCCTCGGATGTAGGGAAAACGCATCGAAACGGCTGGGGAATTGCGATAACATAGAGAATGCAGGAAGAGTGGCGAATACGTTCGTCGGGAGCAAGGTTTCCCCAAACTTCCCGGCGGCGCATAATGGAAAAGGGGCCCGGGTGCGACCGAGGTGGGCCCGGACGGTACCCGCGGTCTGCCGAGGAACACGAACGTTCCAGGCTTTAGAAGCCCATAGAAGGGTATTTTGCTCCGAAACCGGCGGGGAACAAAGCCGGCGGACCAGCCGTGGTTGCTACTTAAGGGTGGTCTGACTGTACACTAAAGTTGGGGCGGCACACCGCCGGGCATGTCACACATTGGGTCCGTCCGCAGAAACAGACACAACATGGAATCCCAGCAAGTTCACGGAGGCGGCCCGGTGGAGGCCCATGGACCTATTGCGTTCTGGCGGCTTGGCCAAGGCATGACTGCGGGTTCGAGCAGGAGGTTCCTGCCATTGGACAGGCTTTCAGACGTGACAGGGCCCTACCTCGAACGAGGTAGGGCGATGGGGCCAGATTCCCGGCAATCGCACTCGGGGCACACGGTGCGGAGATGCTTTTCCAGCAGGGGTGCTGGAGGGCGGGGGCGGTCATGGCTTGCGTATCTGGCGGGGATCGTGCTTGTAGCGGTATGGGGCGCGGGCGAGGCGCCTATCTTTGCGGCGGCCCCTCGCGACCCTGAGGTGCACCGCGCCGTGCAGCGCGGATTGGATTGGCTGGCTAGTCGGCAATCCCGCCGCGGCAACTGGAGTGCCAACGGGAACCGCTATCCCACGGCCATGACGGGCATGGCGGGCATCGCGCTGTTGTGCGAAGGTTCCACGACCACCCAGGGCAAATACGCCCCCAACATCCGCTTGGCGGTGGATTACCTTCTGGACCGCAGCCGGCCCAACGGGCTGATCGGCGACCCCAACAACGACGACCGGTACACGTACGGCCATGGGTTCGCCATGCTATTTTTGTCGCAGGTGTTGGGCGAAGAGGAGGACGCGGAGCGGCGGGAGCAGTTGATCGACGTGCTCAGCCGGGCGGTCGTATTTTGCGGCCAGGCCCAGACCGAGGCGGGGGGCTGGGGTTACGTCAGCGCCAAGGACGGGGCGGGGTTCGACGAAGGCTCGACCACCATCACGCAGGTCCAGGGGTTGCGGGGCTGCCGGAATGCGGGCATCGCGGTGCCCAAAGAAATCATCGACAAGGCCATCCAGTACATCCACCGGTGCACGCTGCCCGACGGCGGCGTGCAGTACAACTCGAAGGGGGGCGGGGGCCGGCCGGCCATCAGCGCCGCCGCCATCGCCTGCCTCTACAATGCCGGCGAATACGACAGCGATTACGTGCCGCGGATGAAGGAGTACTGCCGCCGCAACCTGGGCAACATCGCCAACGAGGGATTCGGCCACTGGCATTACGCCCACTATTACTACTCGCAGGTCTGCTACCGGGAAGGGGGGAAGACCTGGGAGGAGTACCGCAACAAGATTTTCGCCCGCATCCTGGCCGAACAGTCGCCCGACGGCTCCTGGAACCAGGGCTACATCGGTCCGGTATATACGACGGCCATCAACCTGACGATACTCCAGTTGGAAAACGCCGCGCTGCCCATCTATCAGCGCTAGCCGGGCGGCGAGCGGTACCGTGTTTTGTCCCCGTGAAGGAACCGTGCATGAACGACGCCAGCGGGCCTGACGTTTACCCGTCGGCGGCCATCGACAGGCTTGCCGCTGCCCGGGAAAAAATCCTCCACCAACTGTCGCAGGTGATCGTGGGCCAGCACCAGGTCATCGAGGAGCTTTTGATTTCGCTGTTTTGCCGCGGCCATTGTTTGCTGGAGGGCGTGCCGGGGCTGGCCAAGACGCTGTTGATCAGCACGCTCAGCCGCACGCTGAACCTGAGCTTCAGCCGCATCCAGTTCACGCCCGACCTGATGCCGGCCGACATCACCGGCACCGAGATCATCGAAGAGGACCGGGCCACGGGCAGCCGGGGCTACCGGTTCCTCCAGGGGCCGCTGTTTGCCAATGTGATCCTAGCCGACGAGATCAATCGCACCCCGCCCAAGACCCAGGCAGCGCTGTTGGAGGCCATGCAGGAGCGGCAGGTGACGGTGGGGCGGGTGCGGCACAAGCTGCCCGACCCGTTTTTCGTGCTGGCGACCCAGAACCCCATCGAGCAGGAAGGCACCTATCCGTTGCCGGAGGCCCAGCAGGACCGCTTCATGTTCAAGGTGTTCGTGAAGTACCCGAGTTTCCAGGAAGAGTTCGAGATCGCCCGGCGGACCACCGTGCTGGCCAGCCCGGAGGTCGAGCCGGTGCTAGAGGCCCAGGATATCCTGGAACTCCAGCGCCTGGTGCGCAGCGTGCCGATTTCCGACCATTGGATCCGCTACACCTTGTCGCTGGTCCGGCAGACGCGGGTGCGCGAGCCGGGGGCGCCCGATTTCGTGGAGAATCTCTTGAGCTGGGGGGCAGGGCCGCGGGCGGTGCAGTACCTGATCCTGGGGGCCAAGGCGCGGGCCTTGCTGCACGGCCGGACCTGCGTGAGCTGCGAGGACCTCCAGGTGCTGGCCAAGCCGGTGCTGCGGCACCGGCTGGTGTTGAGTTTCACGGCCGAAAGCGAAGGGGTCACTGCCGACGAGGTGATCGACCGCATCCTGGCAGTGACCCCCACCCGCGAAGACGAGTTGAGCCGCGATGCCCGATTCCAGAAGATTTTTGCATCCTGAGGCCATCCGCCGGATCAGCCGCCTGGACCTGCGGGCCCGCCACGTCGTGGAAGGGTTCCTGGCCGGCCTGCACCGCAGCCCCTATTTCGGGCAGTCGGTCGAGTTCGTGCAGCACCGGCAGTATGCCTGGGGCGACGACCTCCGCTATGTGGATTGGAAGGTCTGGGCCCGGCAGGACCGCTACTACGTCAAGCAGTTCGAGGAAGACACCAACCTCCGCTGCACGCTGGTGGTGGATGTCTCGGCCAGCATGCAGTACGGCTCGCGGGGGATGTCGAAGTACGAGTACGCGGCAACCATCGCGGCGTGCCTGGCCTACCTGGTGCTGCGGCAGCAGGATGCCATCGGCTGCGTGGCCTTCGACCAGAGCGTGCGGATGACGGTGCCTCCCCGCACCCGGCGGAACCATCTGGATTCGATCCTCCAGGCCCTGGATGCCAGCCAGCCGCAGAACAAGACCGACCTGGGCCCCATCCTCCACGCCCTGGCCGAGTCGCTCCCGCGGCGCGGTATGGTGGTGCTCATTTCCGACCTTTTGGTGCCTCGGGCGGGGCTGGTGTCCGGGCTGAAGCTGCTCTCGGGCCGGGGGCACGACCTTTTGGTCTTCCACGTGCTGGACGACGACGAACTCGATTTCCCCTTCAGCGGCCCCACCCGGTTCGAAGGGCTGGAAACCGCCGACCAATTGCCGTGCAATCCGCGGGCCTTGCGCGAAGGTTATCTTGAAGCCCTGCGGGCCTACCTGGATGAAGTGCGCCGGGGGTGCCTGGCCCATCAGGCCGACTACATGCTGGTGCGGACCAGCCAGCCCCTGGATGCCGTGCTCGTGACCTTCCTCAACAACCGGCGGGCGCTGGGCCGGACCACGGTGCCGGGGCGCCGCGCCCGCCTGAGCCCCTTGCCCCCTGCCGGTCCCTGACCTCCCGGTGATTGCGCCGCGATGCTTTCCTTCCAGTTCAGCACCCTGTTGTGGATCGGCCTGCCGCTTGCACTCCTGCCGGTGCTGATCCATCTGATCAACCTGGTGCGGCATCGGCGGGTGCGGTGGGCAGCGATGGAATTCCTCCTGGCCAGCCAGCGGAAAAACCGCACCTGGGTTCTCCTAAAAGAACTGCTGCTGCTTGTGGTGCGGATGGCGGCGGTCGCCGGCGTGGTGCTGTTGCTGGCCGAGCCCATGCTCCGCAGCGCATGGGGGCGTTTGCTGGGTAGCCGGGCAGTACACCATGTGGTCCTGCTGGACGACAGCTTTTCGATGTCGGACCGCTGGGGACAGACCAGCGCGCTGGACGAGGCCCGGCAGGCCGTGCTCCGCATCGCCGAGGCCCTGGGCACCGAAGGGGAGCAGACGTTTACCCTGGTGCGATTCTCGCAGGCGGGCCGGGGGATTCGCGGCACCCAGCCCGATCTGCTCCAGCGCCGCGTGGATTCGGAGTTCCTGGACGAGGCCCGGCAGGCCGTGCTTCGCATCGCCGAGGCCTTGGGCACCGAAGGGGAGCAGACGTTTACCCTGGTGCGATTCTCGCAGGCGGGGCGGGGGATCCGCGGCACCCAGCCCGATCTGCTCCAGCGCCGCGTGGATTCGGAGTTCCTGGACGACCTGCGGAGCAAACTGGCGGGCTTGCAGGCGTCGCAAACCGACGCCGGGCCGCTGGAGGCCCTGCGGGCGGTGGAGCAACTGTTGGGCAAGGCCGAGTACGCCGCGCAGAACGTGTACCTCATCTCCGACTTCCGGGCCCGCCAGTGGGAAGAGCCGGGCGATTTGGTGCAGGCGCTGGCCGATTTGCACCGGGCCGGCGCACGCCTGCACCTGGTGCATTGCGTCGAGGCCGAGCACCCGAACCTGGCGATCGAGCAACTGGTACCGGGGGCGGGGACGCGTGCGGCCGGCGTGCCCCTGTTCATGGAAGTTACGGTCCGCAACTTCGGGCCGGCTGCGGTGAAAGACGTGCCGGTGCTTGTCGAGGCCGATGGCCAGGCGCTGCCGGCGCTCACGGTGGCCGAAATCCCGCCGCGCCAAGCGGTCAAGGAGCGTTTTCCGGTGCGGTTTGCCGAGGCGGGCGTGCATCGGATCGCGGTGCGGTTGGAAGCCGATGCCGTGGCGGCCGACAACGCCAGGTTCGCGGTGGTCGATTTCCCGCCCGCGGTGCCGGTGCTCTTGGTGGACGGCGGGCCGCGGGGCGACGATGCCCGCTATTTGTCGGCGGTCTTCGCCGTCGGCGGCGGTGTGACCACCGGTTTGAGCCCCCGCATC
>JBBIQF010000217.1:0-10159 GCA_037442445.1 Planctomycetaceae bacterium | reverse complement strand
AGGGTGAGGGGAACGGGACTGAGAACGAGGCAGGAAACAGCGGTTGTGCGGCGGTTTGGGCCGCCAGGGCGGTGCTTGGCGTAGCGCCGCGGCATGAGTGCCGGCGCGGCAAGCGCAAATCGCTGCCCGGCTGAGTAAGCCCCCGCACGCCAACCAGCCACCGGCACCGGGCAAAGGGCAAGGCCCGGGGCCACCAGGAAAGGCCTTATCGCCGTTGCGGGTCTGGCCAGCGCCCGCCGGCAAGACCCGGTTCACCGAATGGGACGGGCGCGGCCGGCAAAGGCCGGCACGTCCGGCAATAACAACCAGGGCCGCTCGTGGCCGCCAAGGGAGACACTTCCATGGATCATATTGCGCAGCGATTGCGCGCCCGTCGGGCGTTTACGCTGGTGGAACTGCTGACCGTGATCGTGATCATCGGCATCCTGGCCGGGTTGATCACCGCCGCAGCGGTCCGTGGCCGCACCCGCGCACGGGTGGTCGCCATAAAAAGCGAGATCACCCAACTGGCGATGGCCTGCGAGGCCTACAAACAGAAATACGGCGAGTACCCGCCCGACCTGACCGACCTGGCAGCATTGGACCGGCACCTCAAGCGGGCATTTCCGCGGTATACGGGCAATGCCGCCACGTTTTTGGCGAGTGTGGCCAGCGCTTACGGCATTTCCAGCCCGGATCTGTCGCAACTGGGGCCTGCCTCGGCGTTGGTGATTTTCCTGGGCGGCATACCCGAGCAGCCGGGCTCGAACAAGCCGGCCGGCTTCCATGCGGATCCCAGGAACCCGTTCCAGCCGGGCGAACCGCGGACTCCCCCGTTTTTTGAGTTTGAAGTGGCCAGGCTGACCATCGCCGACCCGAGCAGCCCGAATACGCTCTTGTGCCAGTACCGGCCGGCCGGGGCCGCCACTCCCGCGCCGTATGTGTATTTCAAGTGCCGCCGGCTGGCGCTGCCCACCAACCAGCCGCAGTTCCAGTACGACGAATACGCGGTTGTGGATGGCAGCGGCGCCGTGCACCCGCTGTCGTATCCGCTTCTTGGCACGTCGCCGGCGCCTTACGGCTATTGTGTGCCGTACCTGGAGTTCAATCCGACCACGGCGGTGCCCAATCCGCTGGACCCCTCGCAACAGTTGGTCAACGGGGTGAATCCGCGGCAGTGGCCCGAGGCGGGCAAGTTCCAAATCATCTCGGCGGGGCTGGATGGCCGCTTCGGGAACGCTCTTGTGGGTGGCAGCCCGCAGGAGTTCCGTTACCGGCGGCTGGGGCTGAATTTCTCCGACGACGGCGGCGATTTCGATAACATCACCAACTTCTCGGAAGGCACCCTGGAGGATGAACTGGAATGAACCCTGCCCGTTTTTCATCCATCCGCGGCATGCCACGTGAGCGGCCTGGCCGTGCCGGCTTCACGCTGACCGAACTCTTGGTGGTGGTGGTCATTTTGGGGATGCTGGCGGCGCTGGTGATGGGGGCATTGCAGGCCGGTCGCCAGTCGGCCCGCGAGGCCCGCACCAAGGCCAGCATCGCCAAACTGCACAACATCATCATGGCCCAGTACGAGTCGTACCGCACCCGCCGCGTACCGGTCAACACCGCGGGAATGACGCCGCAAGATGCGGCCATGGCGCGCCTCGCGATGCTACGCGCCATCATGCGCCTCGAAATGCCGGAACGTTGGACCGACGTCGTCTTCGACCCCCAAAACCCCGGGGCGAATAATCCTTCGGTGAACCGGCCGCAACCTAACCCAGCAGTGCTGCCGGGCGGAACGGTCCCCTGGCCCAGCCTCGCCCAGCGCTATTATCGAACCTATTATCGTCACTTCCAGGAAGCCAAGGGAAACTACCAGGTCATCAACGAGAACGCTCCGGCCGAGTGCCTTTATCTCATCGTTTCGGCCTCGCCGGAGGCGCTCGCCCAATTCCACGAAAACGAGATTGGCGACACGGATGGCGACGGGCTGATGGAGTTCTTGGATGGTTGGGGCCGACCGATCTATTTCCTCCGCTGGGCGCCGGGGTTCAACGATTCCGACCTTCAGCCGAATATCGTGCCCCCCGGGGATGCGGCGGCCATGCAGACCGCCGCCAAGAACGATCACGACCCGTTCGATCCCCGCCGCGTCGATAGCAGCGCGTGGCGCCTGGTGCCGCTGATCTATTCGGCAGGCCCTGATGGCGAATATCACGTGGCCTTCGATTCTACCTCCTCAGCCTACACTTGGAATAACGATACCTACGCGCAGACATTCGGCCAGCCCACGGGATCCGGGTTTTACGACAACATCCACAACCACCGTATCGAGGCCAGGTAACATGCACGCGGGTAATTGGAATTCGCTAGCCCGGCACGGGGGTCATGGCTGCCCGGCTGCTAGGCGGCTGGTTATTTGCCCCCGCGGGGGGCGGAAAACACGCCTGCCGCCGTGCGCCTGGCGCGTGGGTGAGGAGGTCCGGCACGGCGTGACCCTCGTCGAGCTGTTGGTGGTGGTCTCGATCCTGATGATGCTCATGGTGGTGGCGGTACCGGTCATGCGCCCGGGCCTGGACTCCCGCCGCATGCGCGAAGCGGCCCGCCAGGTCAGCGTGTACCTGGCCAGCGCCCAGACTCAGGCAGCACGCCTGGGGCGCCCGGTGGGGGTGGAGTTGGTCCGCGACCCCGATAATCCCCAGTTGTGCCGGGTGCTCCAGCAGGTCGAGGTGCCGCCGCCCTATGCCGGCGATACGGTCGATACGCGACTTGCGCTCCAGCGCGGCAATCTCGATCCGGCCGACGGCCGTACCTATGTCGCGGCGCAGTTGGCCAGCGGCACCGTGTCGCCGGGCCTGTTCCGGAAAGGGGACTGGCTCCAGGTGAATTATCAGGGGCCGTATTATCAGATTGTCGATGGGCCCGATGCGGATAACGACGGCTTTTTGGATGGTTTTCCGCTCACGCTGAAGGTCGATTTGCGGGGCGGGCGCGACCTGCCCTGGCCGGCCGGCTCATGGTCGGTGGCCTTGCCGTTCCAGATATTCCGCAGTCCGGAAAAGGGCCCGGCTGCCCCGCTGCGCCTGCCGGAGAAGACTTGCATCGACCTGGCGTTCTCTGGGACGGATACGCTCTCGTTCCAGGCGGGGCTCAAAAACGCCTCGGGCAATTGGGTCGCAGATGGCACCTCGGTCTTGATCCTGTTTTCGCCGTCCGGCGGGGTGGGCACGCTGTGGCGCGGGCAGATGCAGACGGTGGGCACCCAGGAGCGGAGCGTATCGACGGCGTTTTCGGCGTTGGAATCGATTTTCCTGCTCGTTGGGCGGCCGGAGCGGGTGCCCCGCGACCTTGACCCCGCAGTATATACGGCCTCGAACTATACTTCGCTGGCCGAAGACGGGTTGCTCAATTGGCGCGACCTGACGAACCTGATCGTGGCCATCCGGCCGCAGAACGGCCTGATTACGACCTCGGAAGTGGCTTCGGTGACGCAGCCCGGCGAGGATTTCCGCGATTATGCCCGCGAGGCCCAGACCATGGGAGGGCGGTAGCGATGCGGCGTGGTTTCACCCTGCTGGAAGTCCTGATCGCGATGTTTATCATCATGTTCGGGCTGTTGGGCATTGCGGCGCTATTGCCCATTGCCAGCCACGACATGTCGCGAGCGGCACAGGCGGACCGGGCGGCGACTTGCGGCCGGTCGGCCCTGGCCGAGATGCAGGTCCGCGGATTCTGCGACCCGGCGGGTTGGCTGGCAGTGCAAACCCCTGGGCCGCCGCCAGTATTCGGTCCCGTAGTGCAGATGGTTGCCCCGGGACTGCCGGCGCTGGATGCCCGCGAAAGCTATGCGATCGACCCGCTCTTTCTGGCCTACCATGCCGACAAGCCAGGCACCTGGCAGTTCCCTTTCAATCCGGACTCGAACAACCCTGCGGCCCCGCTCACCTGGCCCCCGCCGGTGAATGCACCCTGGACCATGCGGCGGATCACCCTGGATCGGGCCGGCCCCAGCCCGGCAACACAGCAGGTGTTGTTCGATCGGATCTTTGTCTGGCAAGATGACGTGGTTTTTGGCCGGCCGGCCGATCCGCAACTCCGCGCCACGCCGGTGTTCGCCCCCTCGCAGGCTAGTCCCGAGTACCTGTCTTACGAGGGCCGGTTCTCGTGGATGGCCACCGTCTGCCCCGAGGCGGCGCAGGAAGCCATAATCAACAACACGCCGGTGCTGCCGCTTCCCCGCAAGCAGGCGTTTCGCGTGTCCGTGGTGGTTTGGGATCGGCGGTCGTTCGAGCCGCCCGGGCCTAGCGGCGATCCCAATGAACCCCCGGCAGAGCGGTGGGCCGACGTCGTGGCCTTTCCCGGCGGCGGGATCGGCGGCGGCGACGTGGTACTCCAGGCGGCCGACCCGGCGTGGCTTGCCGTGCGCGAAGGGCAATGGCTGATGCTGGCGGGCCTGCAACTGGTGCCCAGTCCTCCCGCACCGCAGCCGTATTATCGCAAGGTGTACCGCTGGTACCGCATCCTGGCCGCGGGCGACATCGAATCCAATCCGCCCAACCCGCCGCAGCGCCAGGTCACGCTGGCAGGCCCCGACTGGATGGCGGTGTGGAATGTCAACAACCAGGCCAAGGCGGCAGTGTTTAGCGGTGTGGTGGGCGTTTATACCCAAACCATCGAAGTCGAACGTTAAGGGCCCAGCCCCGCAAGCGGGTGCTGCCCGCTGCGGGCCGAGCAAGGGCGGTAAGAGATAACAAGGATCCAACCCATGGCAAGGCGAACCCGTGCTTCCCAGCACCGCGGCGTGCTCATGCTGTTGGTGCTGGGGCTGTTGGCGATGTTCGGCATGGTCGCCATCGCCTTTGTGATCATCACCGGCCAGTTCCGGCAGATCGCTGAGACCAATCGCCGTATCGACGAGTACCGCCAAACGCCCGAAGAAGAACTCCACCAGGTGGCCCTGGCGGTGTTGCGCGGCGACGAGAACGACACCAGCGCCATCAGCCATCACAGCCTGCTCGAGGATTTGTACGGCCAGGGGGCCGTGGGCGGGCAGGTGGAAATCTACGTGCCGCCCAGCGGCAACGCCACGGACCCCGAGGTATTGGCCACCAAGCCCAATTACGTCAACGCCCAGATTTTCGAGATCACGGTCAAGCTGCCGCAGCCTGGGGGCGGGCAGGTGCCACCGTATCGGCTGGTGGGGCGGGCCATCACTTTTCTGGGCGGGACCTGCGCGGGCATCACCACGCGGATCGTCGGTGCGCGGCAGGCGACATTGCCTAACGGGACGCCCCTGGTCTGGCCCAGTGGAGACCCGTTTGCGGGCCAGCCGGTGTGGCGCCTGCAATTGGTGGCCGAGGGCTACCTGCCCGCCGGCCCAGACAACAAACCCGGCAAGGCGGGTGTCAACGACGACAGTGCTGGCAGCGTGGACGACCTGCCGGAGTTGGCGTGGCCCAACCCGGGGGCGCCGAATCTCATGGCCCGGCTGCGCGGGGATACGGATGACCTGCGCTACGGCGATCCGTTTATCATCAACAGCACGCCATTTAACGGGACGGGGTTCGGGTGCAATCCGGCCACAGGCCGGCTGGACGCCACCGTGGCGCTGCCGCTGTCGCCCCCTAATGATCGGGGAGAATTGGCGCTATTGCCCAATCATCCGGCCAACCGGAATCCTGCGGGCGGGGCCAACGAAGACTACGACGCGGCCGATTACCAGAACCTGGCTTTGGGGCTGGTGCTGCCCGACGGCCGTGTGCCGATTCCCTCGTACCTGCGGCCCGAGTTGTGCCGGTACTGGTTCCGGCGGATCAACGGCCGGTCGGTCAATCCGGCGGCCCCCAACGATTTCTGGAGCAATATGCCTGCGGACGTGGTGCGGTGGATATGCTTGCGCCCCTCGCCACAGGATCATCCCAACTTTACTGGCAGCAACCCGCTTGCCGGCACCGACCCGCGGATGTTCAACCCAGTGTGGGATGGGGTTTCCGCCGGATTTGCATGGGATGTCGATAACGACGGCGACGGGATTCCGGACAGCATCTGGGTCGATGTGGGGCTGCCGGCCCGCTCGTTGCCCGATGGCCGGATGTACAAACCGCTGGCCGCCATTCTTTGCGTGGACCTCGACGGCCGGCTGAACCTCAACGCCCACGGGTCGTTGGCACAGACGTATCCGAATTATTACGGCCCGATGACGCCGGGCATGCTGATTCCGGCCGGCGAGCCGGCCACGCCGCCGGTGTTGCCCCGCGGCCAGGGGTGGGGGCCGGCCGAGGTCAACCTGCTGCCCCTGTTAAGCGGTGCTGCGGCGGCCGACCGGCTTGCGCTCTACCGCGCCTTGCTCTGCGGCGTGTATTTCAGCACGGGCAACCGCACGACGGATGGGCGCTATGGCGAGGGTTGGCGCATGCGCGACCCGGTGAACTTCGGGCTGCCCGCCGCGGGGCTGTCGCGTTCGAACCTGCCGGACCCGTTTGCGCCGCAAATTGACCCGCTGTTCTACAACAAATTCAGCGATTATCCGGAGTGTTATCCAGTGCCTTTGAACCATTGGGCCAGCCGAAGTTACGGTTCGCTGCCGGACCTGAAGGGTTCGGTGGCGATGGCGGCGGACCTTCGGGGGCAGCCGATGTACGACCTGGTGGAGGAGGCGGGGGTGGTGCCCAGTGGGGGCAATCCGTATTTATATGCCCTGTCGAACACGCCCTACGAGTTGAACCTGGGCGAGAGTTCGCCGCGGAATGCCCGGGGGCCGGTCTCGACGGACCATCCGTTTTCGGTGTACGAGCTGGAGCGGTTGCTGCGGCAGTATGACGCCGATCGGGGTGGCCGGCCCAACCGGCTGGAGGCGCTCGGCCCGGTGGGGAGCACCGCCTCGCTCGAAGCCCTTCTGGCCAGCCGGCGGCACGAGGTCACGGTCGAGAGCTGGGCCTTGCCGGTGCCGGGTTTGGGGTTCACGCCGGCGCTGCGCCAGCAGGCGGTTGTGCGGGGGATGATCCGGCCCGAACACGTGGCCGACCTGTTGCGGGCCAAGCTGCCCGCCGGCTTGTCCGACGCCCAAATGCAGGCCCTGGCGCGCCAGCTCTTGCCCCTGGATGTGCTTTTGGGGCAGCGCATGGACCTGAACCGGCGGTTCGGGAACGGCCGCGACGATAACAACAACGGCGTGGTGGACGAATGGGAAGAGGCGCTGTTGGGCGAGCCGGTGGTCGATGCGCAGGGCTCGGCGATCGTCTGCAACAACACCAACGGCATCGACGTCAACAACGACGGTGTGGTGGACCAACGGGACCGGGCGTTGGCCCGCCAGCTCTATGCCAGGCACCTGTACGTGCTCATGAGCCTGCTTGCGGACGACGACGTTTCGGGGGCGGCGCATCCGGCCTGGACCGATGCCGATGCGCGGGCGCGCTGGATTGCCCAATGGGCGGTCAACGTGGTCGATTTCCGCGATCGCGATTCGATCATGACGGTGTTCGAGTATGACCCCGATCCGTTCACCTCGCAGGGATGGCGCGTGGATGGGGACCCGGCCACGGATGACGGCATCGGCCGGCCGCACGTGGTGTGGGGGTGCGAGCGGCCCGAGTTACTCATTACCGAGACCCTGGCCCTGCACGCCCGGCGGACTGAGGACCTGGCCAGCGACCCCAGCGGCAAAAAAACCACCGATACGACCGACCCGGACGAGGATTTCGATCAGCGGTTGCGGCCTTTGGCTTCGCTGTTCGTGGAGCTGTATAATCCCTGGCCGGCCACCTTGGGGCAGGCCGGCGAGTTCTATTACGACCGCGGCGGGGCGGGTTGGGTCGGCGGGGTCATACTGAATCAGCGCACGCCCCAGGGGCATCCCGTGTGGCGATTGGTGGTAACGCCCGCCGTGGCCAAGAGCGGCCAGACCGACGACCCCGTGGATCCCGACGAGGCGGACCCGGCCAACCAGCCCGATATCGAGCGCCGGGTGTATTTTACCGATCCTACAGGGCTGCCGCCATCCGAGCACCCCGCCGGCACTTATTGGAGCAGCGGAACTATAGCGCCGCTATTGCCCAACCGCTACGCGGTTATCGGGCCAGGCGATGCGACCGGCAAGACGGAAATCAGCCGGCCCACGAACCCCACGGATCCCACGTTGGGCAACAAGATTCGGCAGATTGTACTTGCCCCGAACGTGGACCCCAATGCGCCGGACCAGGTGCAGGTGCGGTACAATAGCGATCCCAGCGGGGCCAACGAGTTGCCGACCGGGCGCTATAAGCCCCCCGTGGCCGTGTTGGTCGATCAGCCCTCTGATCGCCGCATGAGCGTTACCGAGCCGCCGGATGGTTATACGGATGTCAACTGGGACCCGGCCAACCAGGCGTACAACCCGCCGTACGACGAGCCATTGGACCAGGCCGACGAGCTGAAAACCACCGGAATGACCAGGCGGTACAAGCTGGTGCATTTGCAGCGGCTTGCCAATCCTTTGGAGCCGTTCGACCCGGTGCGGAACCCTTACCGAACGGTGGATAGCGCGCCGGTGGATTTGTTTGCTTATAACGGTTGGGATCCGGCGGGCGATGCGGCCACGGAGCCTGGGATCACCCTCGGTGACTTGGTCTTCCACAGCCGCGAGCGGGGCGACGATGCCGCCGGGCAGAACAACATCTGGCGGCCCGAGCCTTACGACCGGCCTGCGGTGGCCGATCAGACCCCGCTACACGAGCCGGACCTTAAGGAACCGCCGCCGCCCAACGGGTTGGACCACTGTTTCAAGCTGGTCTTGCAGCAGACGCTGGGCTATTTGAACCGGCCGTACTTCGTCCTTGGCAATCCGGACCCCAACCCCCGGGCAGCGCCACCGGAATACATCGGCGACCCGCCAGCGGGCGTGCCGCCCTTCCCCATGCTCTCCTGGAACAACCGGCCCTTTGCCAGTCCCCTGGAACTGCTGCTGGTACCCACGCAACCCTCGTCGCGGGTGTTGGGGGCCATCGCCAGCCAGATGTTGGTAACCAACGCGCCTTACGCCGGGCCTAACCCGCCGCCGCATACCCCGAACTGGTTCTGGGAAAACGGGCATTACAGCTTCCTGCCCAACTATTTCCATTCCGTGATGGATGGCAACCCCGGCGGCGCGCGGGCGGCGCAGTTGTTCCGCCTGTTCGATCTGGTGCGGGTGCCGTCGCCCTTTGTGGGGGTGGAACTTCAGTTGAATCCCGCCGCGGCAGTCACGGGCGTGCATAACTTCTACCCGCCCTTCCATCACATCCCGACCTACCGCGAGCCGGGACGCATCAATCTGAATACCCTGACCAGCGCGGCGGCCTGGCAGGGATTGATGAACGACTTGAGTTTCAACGGCACAGATTTCCAGCCGGGCGCGTTCGGAAGCCCGAGTTTCTTCGAGCGGTTCCTCGTAAGCCGGCGGGGTTATGGTACCGCGGCGGGGACACCGGAGCAGACGCTTGTGGCCATCGACGACCAGTATCCCTCGCGGTTTTCGAACCCCTTCCGCACCTCGGCGGGTGCTGCGCTGCGGCCGCCCATCGCTCCGGCCCCGCAAGGGCTGGACCCCAACACCGGCCGGGAGATCAACGCCACGCTGTTGCGCGAGGACCCCTTGCAGGCCGACCGGCCGTTGTTCGCCTTCGATGCCGCGATCGGCAGCGGCAGCATAGCCCTTTATAACGACCCCAATCGCAACCCGGTGTTCCGCTACCAGCAGCTCCAGCGCCTGGGCAACCTGGCGACCACGCGGTCCAATGTTTACGCCGTGTGGATCACCATTGGCTATTTCGAGGTAACGCCGTGGCCAGCGGGGGTGGACGCCGCCCATCCCGATGGCCTCCAGCTTGGCCAGGAATTGGGGTACGACTCGGGCGAGGTGAAGCGGCACCGGGCGTTTTACATCTTCGATCGGTCGATTCCCGTGGGATTCGAGCGGGGCAAGAACCATAACGTCCAGAAGGCCATCCTGCTGAAGCGGTATATCGAATAGGAGCCGCCCATGCACCTGAGCAGCCGTAGGGTGCGTGCTTGGCACGCACGCGATGAGTGCCGAGGGACTTACCCGAGCGCGTGGGTGCAGAGCACCCACCCTACCGGCTTTTCGCGCAATCGGCAAAGAGGCGGGTATACGCTTATCGAGATCCTCCTGGCCACGCTCTTGACACTGCTGATGATGGGCGTGGTGGTGGGG
>JBBIQF010000216.1:0-10197 GCA_037442445.1 Planctomycetaceae bacterium | reverse complement strand
CCCTACCGCCTCAACAGCGCGCTGATGGATTGGATCCTCAGCCTCTTCTAAGAGCAGGGAGCAGGGAGTATCCCGGCCCGCCGGGATGAACTCGCCGGCGCGTACTTGCGCCACGTGCCCGGCCATTGGTGCTTGGTCATTGGCGATTCTCTCGGCATTCGTCATTTGACTTTCGTCATTCGCCATTTGCATTCGCCATTTGCGCTGCCCCGCGTGCGTGCTGAGCACGCACCCTACTTGGTCATTGGTGCTTGGTCATTGGCGCCTGCTTGCTTCGGCATTCGTCATTTGTCTTTCGTCATTCGCCATTCGCCATTAGGCTCCGGCGCGTACCCCACGTCGGCGGGGGGCATGGCGCGATGTTATTGCCGTTGCCCGGCAGGGGGACTTCGATTATCGTAAGGCCCTTCGCGGCGGGTGCTTTGGCCGCGGCTCAAACGGATGGAACCGCACCATGATCGACGTTCGTGCGATAACCGACCTGCACCGCAGCATGGTCGAGCGCTGGCACGCGCAGGAAATCGACAACCCTTTTGCCGGGCACGGGCTCTTGGGGTTGGTCTGCCAGCAGCATCAGAAGAACTTCCTCCTGTGGCACCAGGAGGACATCGCGCGAAGCCCCAACGTGGGTGATTCGGTCATCGCCGAGGTCAAGCGGACGATCGACCGCCTGAACCAGCAGCGGAACGACTGCATCGAGCGGATCGACGAGTTTCTCTTGGAGCAGCTCAAAGCCTGGGGGACCGTGCCGCGGCCGCGGGCAAAACTCAATACCGAAACCCCCGGCAGTGCCATCGACCGCCTTTCGGTATTGGCGCTACGCATCTATCACATGGAAGAGCAAGCCCGTCGCACGGACGTCGATGCCCAGCACCGTGCCAAGGCCGAAGAGCGGCTGGCTATCCTCCGCGTGCAGCTCGATGACTTGGCCAAATCCCTCCAGCAGTTGCTGAACGACATTTTTGCCGGGCGCAAACGGCTGAAAGTGTACCGGCAGTTCAAGATGTACAACGATCCCACCCTGAATCCCTACCTGTACGGCAGGGAGGGCAACGGGAACCAGGAAGGGGTTGTCGGCAGGGGGGCCGCTGTCCAGGACGGCGGAAGCGGCGGCGCAAGGCTTTCCGCCGCTTGAAGATACGCTTGAAGCTCGCGGCCTCGTTCGGGAGGCCGCGGCTTGAGGCATTCGCATCGCCCCAAAACGCCGCGAGTGCCCCACCATCTTGGTATATGTCCTCTACCTTCTGGATGGATGGTGCCCGCTTCGGGCCCATCGGGCTAGGCCGCTGGGCTATCGCGTGACCTCGCTGGAGTCGCTCACCGTTTTCTAACCGAGTTCTAGCGCTCTGCTAACGGCCGGCCGGCTCGCGCCCGGCGACTTGACGTTACAATCCTGACGGGATGAGCCCTGTTGCCAGCCCCCCGCCGGGCTGGCGAACAACGCGGTTGGGAGTGGGTTGTGGCGCGGTTCCTGGGATTAGGGGGCTGGATATGGTGCCTCGGTTGCCTGGCGATAGCGGGGTGCGCCCGCGGCCGGGCCGAGCCCCTCCATGTCATCCGCGTCGAAGGCTCTGATACGATGGTCAACATCGCCCAGGCCTGGGCCGAGGAGTACCACCGCAAGCATCCCGAGGTGAGCATCCAGGTCTTGGGCGGCGGTTCGGGGGTGGGCATTGCCAGCCTGATTGCGGGCAACTGCGACCTGGCCAATTCAAGCCGGAAGATGAGCGAGAAAGAGCTGGCCGAAGCCCGCGCCAAGCAACACGCCGAGCCCATCGAGCATATCGTGGGTTACGATGCCCTGGGGGTGTACGTGCATCCGAGCAATCCGCTGGAGGAGATCACGGTCCAGCAGCTTGCGGAGATCTACGGGGAAGGAGGTACGATCACCCGGTGGTCGCAGCTCGTGCCCTGGCCCGAGGGCCAAAAGGATCGCATCGTGCGGATCGGCCGCCAGAACAGCTCGGGGACCTACGAGTTCTTTCGCAGCGCCATTCTGGGCAAGAAGCGGGACTTCGCCCTGGGGTCGGTGGATGCCAACGGTTCCAAAGACGTGGTGGCGCTGGTGGCCCGCACGCCTTTGGCCATCGGCTACAGCGGCATGGGTTACCAGACGCCAGAGGTGAAGATGCTGCGCGTGTCGCCGGGCCCGGGGAAGCCGGCGGTGGCCCCCACGGCGGCCAACGCACTGGCGGGTTTGTATCCGATCACCCGGCCGCTGCAAATCTACACCCTGGGCCAGCCCCAGGGTGTGGTGCGCGAGTATCTCCAATGGATTTACTCGGAGGAGGGGCAGCGGGTGGTCGAAGCGTTGGGCTATGTCCCCTTGAAATGAGGGAGCTTGCAGGCGACTTGGGCGAAGGGACATCCTGGCCGAGGAGTTGCAACCGATGGCTCAACCCCAACTGCGGCAATCGCAGCCAGGCCAGCCCGCTGGGAGGGGCCGGCTCGGGCCGTGGTTCGACCGCGTGTGCGACGCCACCGAGCGGCCGGTGGAGTGGCTGGTGCGGCTGTGCGGGTATAGCGCCATTTTGTTCGTGCTGGCCATCTTCGTCTTCGTTTTCCTCGAGGCCGCACCCATCCTGCCCAAACTGGACTGGGTCGAGTTCTTCACCAGCCCCCAGTGGCGGCCGACGTCGCAGGTGCGGGTGCAATATGGCATCCTAGCGCTGGTGGTGGGGACGCTTTCGGTGACGGCCCTGGCCATGGCCCTGGCCGTGCCCCTGGGCTTGGGGGCGGCGGTGTATCTTTCGGAGTTCTGCCCCGGCCGCTTGAAAGAAGTGCTCAAGGTAGTGATCGAACTCTTGGCGGCGATTCCCTCGGTGGTGTGGGGATTCATCGGCTATATGGTGCTCGGCCCGGTGCTGATGGAAACCACCGATGCCGACATCGGCGTGAACCTGCTCAACGGGGGCATCATCCTGGCCTTGATGAGCGTGCCGATCATCGTCAGCGTCGGGGAAGACGCCTTGAAGGCGGTGCCCGATTCGTATCGGGAAGCGGCCCTGGCCCTGGGGGCCAGCCGGTGGGAGATGGTGCACCGGGTGCTGTTCCCCGCCGCGCGCAACGGCCTGTTGGCCGCGGTGCTGTTGGGGGTAGGCCGGGCCATCGGCGAAACCATGGCCGTGCTCATGGCCACCGGCCATGCCATCCGCATCCCCCAAAGCCTGGTCGATCCCATCCGCACGCTCACCGCCACCATTGCGGCCGAGCTGGGCGAAGCGGTCGAGCGGGGCGAGCACTACCGGGTGTTGTTCGTGATCGGTTTGGTGCTGTTCGCGGTCACCTTTGTGGTCAACCTGCTTGCCGATGTCGTGGTCAAAGGCCTCCGCGGCGAACGAGGCAGTTAACCGCATGAAGCTCGAGCAAAGCTGAGGGAAGGCGAGGCAGCCAAAATGGTCCTGCCGGAAGAACGTTACCGCATCGAGCCGAGCCCGCCGCTGCTAGCAGCCACGGAAGCCGACGATTGGCCTTTCGGCACCCTCCGCCAGGCGGTCGAAGCCCTCCAGCGGTGCGCGGGCCCGGTGCCGCCCGGCGGCCAGCGGCCGGTGTATTTCGACATTGTTCGCCAGCCAGCCGCGGCCGGAAAACGGCCTCGCAAAAGGCCTGCGCACCGGTTCTTCGTGCACCTAAACGCCGACGGCCAGGGGGGCGACGGCAGCGAGACCTCGCCCTGGTGGGGCCTGGGTGCCGCCGTGGCCGGGCTGGTCGAACTGGCCGAACTGGGCGAGATCGAGCTTGCCCCTGGCCAGCGGCTCCGCCTGGAGCATGTGGAGATGTTCAGTGCTTCGGCCCTGGAGCGGGCCAAGCGCACCAAGGAAGCCATCGCCCACGCCGTGTTTTTGGCCATGGCCTTGGCCCTCGTCGTGCCGCTGATGGCCGTGGTGGGGTACCTCGTGGTTCGCGCCTGGCCGGCCTTGTGCTGGGACTTCGTATGGCAGAACCCGCAAGACTACATGACCGCTGGCGGTATCTGGGCCCCGCTGGTGGGCACGTTCTTTCTGGTCCTGGGTTCGCTGGCCGTGGCTGCCCCCATCGGCGTACTGGCCGGCGTGTACTTGAACGAATACGCCCCGGATAACTGGTGGACGCGGCTGATCAACCTGGCCGTGATGAACCTGGCCGGGGTGCCCAGCATCGTCCACGCGCTGTTCGGAGTGGGGGCGTTCGTGTTTTTCATGGGGATGGGCAAGTCGCTGCTGGCCGCCTCGTGCACCGTGGCCGTGATGACCCTGCCGGTCATCATCACCAGCACGCGCGAGGCATTGGCTTCGGTCCCCATGGCGTTCCGCGAGGCGTGCTGGAACCTGGGCGCCACCCGCTGGCAGACCATCCGCACTATCGTGCTGCCCAATTCGATCAGCGGGATATTGACCGGTGTGATTCTGCAGGTCTCGCGGGCGGCCGGCGAGACCGCCCCGATCCTGTTCACCGGCGCGGTGTTCTTCGTCCCCGTGGCCGACCACGGGTGGGAGTCGCTGGTACCTTACGGGCCGGGCGACCGGTTCATGGCCCTATCCATGCACCTGTTCACCTTGGCGACCCAAGTCCGCGGCGTCCCCGAGCCGATCCAGTACGGCACCGCCGTGGTGCTCTTGGCCCTGGTGCTGGCGGTCAATAGCGTGTCGATCGGGTTGCGAGTGTATCTCCGCACGCGCAAGAAGTGGTAGCCTGGCCATGGAGCCCGCCATCCGCGTCGAGAAACTTTCGGTTTGGTATGGCCAGGCCGCCGCGCTGTGCGACGTGTCGCTGGACATACCGCGCAACGAGATTTTCGGGATCATCGGGCCAGCCAAGTCGGGCAAGAGCACCTTCTTGAAATGCCTGAACCGCACGATCGAATTCGTGCCGGGGGCCCGCGTCTCGGGGCGGGTGATGATCGGCGGGGAAGACGTTTACCGCCTGCGCGACGTCTTCGCGCTGCGGCGGCGGATCGGCATGGTGTTCCCCCTGCCGGTGGGCCTCCCCCTTTCGGTGTACGAGAACGTGGCTTACGCCCCGCGCCGCGCCGGCCTGCACGACCGCCAGGCCCTGGACCAACTCGTGGAAACCTGCCTCCGCCAGGCCATGCTCTGGGACGAGGTAAAAGACCGGCTCGATATTCTGGGCACGCGGCTTTCCGGGGGCCAGCAGCAGCGGCTGACGCTGGCCCGCGCCCTGTCGCACCGCCCCGAAATCCTCTGCCTGGACGAATTCTCGATCGCCATCGACCCGGTAACCACCATGAAGATCGAAGATATCCTCCGCGAGCTGAAGCAGACCACCACCATCGTGCTGGTCACCAATCTGGTGCAGCAGGCCCGCCGCCTGGCCGACCGCACCGCGTTCTTCCACAGCGGCCGGCTCGTGGAGGTGGACCAGACCGAGAAGCTCTTCACCGCCCCCGCCCACCGGCTGACCCTCCGCTATGTCAACGGCGAGTTCGGCTGAGATGCAATTCGCCATCGAGACCGACAACCTGAACCTGTGGTACGGCCGCTTCCAGGCCCTCAAAGACGTGACCCTCCGGATCAAGCCGGGGATGATCACGGCGCTGGTGGGCCCCTCGGGCTGCGGCAAGACTACCTTGCTGCGGTCTTTCAACCGCATCAACGAGCGCTACGGCAACGTGACCACCACCGGCCAGATCCGCGTGCTGGGCAAGAATATCTACGACCCCGACGTTTCGCTGGGCGAACTGCGGAAATCGGTGGGCATGGTATTCCAGAGGCCCAATCCCCTGCCCATCTCGATCTACGAGAACGTGCTGTTTGGAGTGCGGCTGCATGTCCGCCGCGGCGTATTCAGCCGGCGCCAGCGCGACGCGATGGTCGAAGCCGCCCTGCGCGACGTGCACCTCTGGGATGACGTGAAAGACCACCTCCACCGCCGGGCAACGCACCTGACGCTGGAACAGCAGCAGAAACTATGCATCGCCCGGCTGCTGCCCCTCAAACCGCGGGTCATACTGATGGACGAACCCTGCTCGGCCCTGGATGCCGAAGGCACCGAGCGGATCGAAGAACTGATCGACAACTTGCGCCATCAGTACACCATCGTCATGGTCACCCACAACATGGGCCAGGCCCGCCGCGCAAGCCAGGAGTGCATCTTCATGCTTATGGGCCAGATCATCGAGCACGCCTCGACCCTGGAAATCTTCCTCAACCCGCGCAAACCGCAGACCGAAAGCTACATCCGCGGGCATTACGGGTGACCGCCACGGCCGCGAGTTCCAAGAACCAACCGCCGGGGACCGCCTGGAGGGACGCGCTCTGTCGCGTCCACGCCGTCGTGCCTGGACGGCCGCGCTCTCGAATCGCCCTGGGCCGCTTAGAGCACGATCTTCTGGCCCGGCTCGATGACCACCGGCTCGGCCTGCGTTTCGGCCCGCACCCGCTCGGCCCATTGCGCGGCGTCCTGGGCGATCAACGGCCAAGTGTTCCGGTGGATGGGGACCACCCGGCGAGGGTTGATCAGCTTGACCGCCCGCAAGGCGTCGTCCGGGCCCATGGTGAAGTTGTCGCCAATGGGCAAAGCTGCCAGCGCAATCCCCTCCTCGCCGATCAGTTTCATGTCGTAGAACAGGCCCGTGTCGCAGGCCAAATACACGTTCCCCTCGGGCAAGTAGAGGAGGAAGCCGGCCGCCGTGCCCCCGTAGCTGCCGTCGGGCAGCATCGAGGTGTGCTGGGCCGCCGTCAGCTTCAGCCGCCCAAAAGGAAAGCGGTACGAGCCCCCGATGTTCATCCCGTGGGTGTTGGCCACCCCCTTGGCCGACAGCCACTGGCAAATCTCGAAGGTCGAGATCACCAGCGCGCCCGTGCGGCGGGCGATCTTCTCGGCATCGGCGATGTGGTCGAAATGCCCGTGCGAAACGAGCAGAAACTGGGCCTGGACCTGGTCGGCCTTCACGGCGGCCACGGGATTATCGTCCAGGAACGGATCCACCACCAGGGTATAGCCGCCCGCTACGATCGACCACGCATTGTGTCCCAGCCAGGTCAATTCAGCTCCCATAGCCTTTCCCTTCCAAGATGGCTTTCATGTTGCGCTTGTAGATCTCCACGCCGGGCTGCCCGTAGGGGTTGATGCCGATGAGCCGGCCCTCGACCACCGTGGCCAGCATGAGCATCTGGAACAGCTCGCCCAGTGCGGCTTCGTCGCGGCGGGGCAGGCGGATGTCGGCCGTGGGCCGCCGGTCTTCGCGATACCCCTGATTGGTGCCCCGCAGGGCCGCCTCGAGGAGTTCCGGGAAGGTCTTCTGCGCCACGGCATCCACCGCACCGCCGTTGAAATCGCAGGGGCCCACCCGGACGGATTCGCCGCTGGCCGGCGCCGCGACATAAAGATTGGTGATCAATTTGTCGCGGCGGCCCTGCTGATGCTGCTGGGCGCGGGAGTGCAAGTCGCGGGTGTTGACCGCCGTGATGGGCGTGGCCCCCTGGCCGTCTTTGCCCAGGCTTTCGGCCAGCAGTTGATCGTACCACAGGCCCACGGCTTCCAGGCGTTTACCCCAGGTAGCCAGCACGCGGATCGTCGCCCCGCGGCGGATTTCCATCAGGTGGGCCACCCCGGCATAGTCGAGCACCGGGTTCTGGCCGGCCGGAGCGGTGCGGAACCGCCGGTTCATGGCGGCCGCCCCTTCCAAGAGCCGGATAACGTCCAGGCCCATGATGGCTGCCGGCAATAGCCCCACCGCCGTGAACACCGAATAGCGCCCGCCCACGCCCCGCGGGATGGGAAAGATCGCCGGGCAACCCAGTGCCTGGGCCGCCTGGCGGAGCGTCCCTTTTTCGCCCGTGATGGGGATGATCCGCCTGGCCACGTCCCCCGCCTGGCTGCCGGTCTCCTCTTGCATCAACTTCAGAAACACGCGGAACGCCACGGCGGTTTCCAGGGTATCGCCGCTCTTGGAGATGACGACCATGGCCCAGCGGCCGGCCGCCTCGCTGCGGAGCATCTCCAATAGCGCCGCCACCGTCGAGCCGTCCAGGTTGTTCCCCTCGAAATAAATCCGCGGTGTGCCGCCCCGCTGGTGGCGGGCCAGCTCGTTGTGGTAGGGATGGCACAACGCCTCGAACAACGCCCGGGGCCCCATGTACGAACCGCCGATGCCCAGAATGACCACGCGATCCATCTCGGCCCGCAGCCACCGGGCCGTCTCCAGAATCCGCCCCACCAGGCTCGCCGCTCCGCTACGGCGATATTCCTCCAACAGCCGCTCGGGCAGGTCCGTGAAACCGGCATCCAAGGGGGCCTTCTCGGGCGGGATAGGCCCGCCGCGCTGCCGCAGCTCCAGGTCGGCCAGCACCTCGGCCCGCGCCGCCTCCAAGCGCGGGGCTAGCCAGGCCAAATCGCCGGGGGCCACGCCCGTCTCCGGGAGCATCGCCCCTGAAGGATCATACACCAGTTCCGACACCACCTGGTCCGATGCTGCGGCGTCCATTCAAGAAACCGTCGGAAGAGAAATACGAAACGTCGAGTCACCAGTAGCCCCGGAAGATATCGCTTCCGCACCCGTTTGCCAAGCCAGGTAGGGTGTGTGCTTTGCACGCACGCCAAGGCAGCGCAATGACGAATGCCGAAAGACGAATGTCGAATGAATGGCCAATGACCAAGTACCAATGACCAATGTCGAAAGCCAAATGTCGAATGTCGAAGGGCGAAGCATCACGGACCGAGCACCAAGCGCCGGCGTGGTCGGCTGGATAAGTGCCCCGGGGGATTTTGACTTGTCAAATCCTGGCCCCTACAATGGGGCGATTTGGCTACCGGCCCCGGGGCTCGGGATCTCCGGGACGAGCCGGGGCCTTTTCAGCCGCGGGTTTGGCCCACCCGCTTGTCAGCCGGCCCTCCAGGCGTGTGTACCTCGGCCCACGCCCGCGGGGGCGGCTTTGCCACCTTTGGGGCCCAGCGGGCGGCCCGTGGGCTCCGGCTTGAGGGCAATCGGGGAGTCACGGCCCCGCATTTTGGGGCCATCGCAGCACCCATCGGCGGATCGATGAAACCATTTCGCGTTCTTCGCAAGAGGTGGCCATCTTTCGCCAGTGCCCTGGTTTGGCCGGCCCTATGGTGCCTGATCCCCGGCTGCGACCAGGGCGCTGGGCATGGTTCCGGCGCTGTGTTGGTGGTATGCACCACCGGCCAGGTGGGCGACATGATAGGCCGCATCGGGGGCAATTTTCTTGCGGTCGAGACCCTGATGGGGCCCGGTGTGGATCCCCATTTGTACAAGGCCACCCCCCGCGATCGCCGGCTGCTGAACGCCGCTGCCGCCGTGTTCTACAACGGGCTGCACTTGGAGGGGCGGATGAGCGAGTTGTTGGAGAACCTCGGCCAGCACAAGCCCGTGTTTGCGGTGACGGATGTGCTCAAGGCCCAGTGCCCGGAAAAGCTCCGCCGGCCTGAAGGGACCGAAGGGGTGTACGATCCGCATGTGTGGTTCGACGTCGCGCTGTGGTCGCAGTGTGTGGCCTATGCGGGCGAGAAGCTGGGCGAGATCGATCCGGCCCATGCGGCCGAATACCGGCGCCGCGCGGCCGAATACCAGGCCGAACTGCTGGCCCTCGATGCCGAAGTCCGCCAGCAAGTGGCCACGATCCCCAAGTCCCGGCGGGTGCTGGTGACCGCCCACGATGCCTTCCACTATTTTTCCCGGGCCTATGACATCGAGGTGTATTCCCTCCAGGGGATCAGCACCGTGGACGAAGCGGACCTGAGCACGGTCAACCGGCTGGTGGACCTGCTGGTGGGCCGAAAGATCAAGGCGGTGTTCGTGGAAAGCAGTGTTCCGGCCCGGAACGTCCAGGCATTGGTGCAGGGGTGCCAAGCCCGGGGCCATACGGTCCGCATCGGCGGCGAGCTGTATTCCGACGCTTTGGGCCCGGCAGGCACGCCCGAGGCCACGTATGTGGGCGTGGTGCGGCACAATGTGCAGAAGATCGTCGAGGCGTTACGATGAAGCTTCTGCAAGGACCAAGTAGGTGCGTGCTTGGCACGCACGCGGCACAGCGCAATGACGAATGTCGAAAGTCAAATGTCGAATGTCGAAGGAAGCACCAAGGACCAAATCCCAATGACCAACGATGACGGGCGAAGCTGATCGGGTACCGCTCGCACCGAGGGGCTAAACCCGGCGGCTCGCCGTTGATCCCTCCGTGCGCCCTGCTCCCGGCTCCATGCTCCCTGCTCCCTGCCCTTCGCCGGCCGCTCCCTTGT
>JBBIQF010000215.1:0-10209 GCA_037442445.1 Planctomycetaceae bacterium | reverse complement strand
GGCCCAGACGCCCAGTGTGGTGCGGGTCGAGGAAGATTGGGAGCTGGTGGTGGCCACGCCCGACCCCGGAAGTGCAGGCCCGCAAGTGACCTGCGCGATTTCTCCGGGGCCTGATCTGGCCGGGGTGTACGGCACATTCGAGATCAATCACCGCAGCCTGCCGAGCTTTCAGCCGGGCGGCCTGCAGGTGCAGAGTTGGAATGGCGAGCAGCCGCTGGCGCAGTCCCCCTCGCCCACGTCGGGGGTGATGTCCACTTCGGGCGAGACCGTGCGCTGGACGCAGGTGATGCGGCTGTCGGAGGGGCGGATCGTCTTCGAGGTGATCAACGGCAGCTCGACCACCTGGGGCGCCTTCGGCGGCCAGGGCTACTTGAAGCTGGCCGTGCCCACCAGTCTGGCGGACCTCAACGCCTACAGTCCCTCGGTGTCGGTGAACAACTCCGGCGTGGGATTTGCGAGCAATCGGGTGCAATCGCTGGTGCTCAAACGGGTGCGGTATCAGCTTTCCAACGGGATGGTGCTGGAGGACGGCACCGCGCGGGTGGTGTATCAGCAGTAGTCCGTTTCTGTCAACGTCGCACGGGCGTGTCGCACACCAGGGGGATCTGCCCGGTCTGGCCCGGCCGTTGGAAGACCCCCGGCGACACGCCCGAGGGAGGCAACACGCCATGTGTGGACATTTGACCCTGTTGCGCCGGCCGCCGGCGGGCTGCCGGCGGGGCAATGTGGTGGTCATCACCGTGCTGTTGATGTTTTCGTTGTTGGTGATCGTGGCCCTGGCGGTGGACGTGGGTTTCCTGCACGTCGCCCGGACCCAGTTGCAGCGTTCGGCCGATGCGGCGGCGATCGCGGCCACGTGGCGGCTTCTTGAAAGCATGGGGCCGGCCAACACCGTGCCCGATACCTCGGCCGTGCGGGCAACGGCGGCCCAATACGCCGGCCTGAATGCGGTGGTCAACGCGGCGCCGGCTTTGGCCGCCGAGGATACCACCATCGGCCGGCTCCCCTATCCCTTCAACCGCTCCGTGGACCTGCTGTTGGATCAGCCCTCGCTGTTCAACGCGGTGAAAGTCCGGGTGCGGCGGACCAGCCAGCAGAACGGGCCGGTGGGCTTGTTTTTCGCCCGGGTCATGGGCGTGAATAGCCAGGAACTCGAATCCGAAGCCACCGCGGCGTTCATCAACAACTTCGCAGGCTTCCGCGCGCCCGGCAACGGCCAGAACCTGCAAATACTCCCCTTCGCCCTGGACGAAGAGACGTGGAACGCGCTGTTGGCCGGCGTGGGTACCGACAACTACCGGTTCGACACAGCGACCGGCCAGGTCACCTGCGGCTCGGACGGCATCCTAGAGGCCAACCTATACCCCCAGTGCACCGGCTCGCCCGGCAACCGCGGCACGGTGGATATCGGATCCAGCAATAACAGCACCGCCGATATCTGCCGCCAAATCCGCGAGGGAATTTCCGAGCAAGACCTAGCCTATCACGGCGGGCAACTGGCCTTCGACAAAAACGGCGAACTCCAGCTCAACGGCGATACCGGCATCAGCGCCGGCGTCAAGGACGACCTGGCTTCGATCATCGGCCAGCCGCGGATCATCCCCGTGTTCCGCTCGGTGGTGGGCCCGGGCAACAACGCCCAGTACACCATCGTCAAGTTCGCCGGGGTACGGGTGATGTACGTCAAACTGACCGGCAGCATGTCGAGCAAGAAAGTCATTATCCAGCCGGCGCCGGTCATAACCCGCGGGGCTATCCCCTCGCCTTCGGCCACGCCGCAAAGCCATTTCGTGTATTCGCCGGTGTGGCTGGTGCGGTAGGGCCGGACAAGAACGAGCCACAGCGCTCGTAGCCGGCAAGAACCAGGCAGGGGTTTATCCCCCCAGCAGACCGCCGGCGTAAGGCCGGCGGCTCGTTGTGGCGGCGGTCCTGGCGGAAGTGCGTGTGCCGGCCGGCGGAAACTGCCGGCCCGCAGGGTTCGCCGTGCTACGGCGGCAGCGGCTCGTGCAGGGCCAGGCTCAATCGCTTAGTGACCAGCGTGGCATAGGCCCCGCGGGGCAATTCAAAGCGCAGCACGGCGGCCCAGCGGCCCGGAGCGAGTTCGTCCTCCCGGGCCTCGATCTCCAGCCCGCGGGGGAAGACCCAGGCCGATCGGCCGCCTTTGCAAAAAAACGTCCGCCGCGGCCAGCGCAACCGGAGTTGGGCCGGCTGGAGCCCTTCGCTGGCCAGCACCCTCTCCACGAGCGGATTCCAGTCGGGCGGCTCGGGCTGCGGGCGGCCGCTGGGCAGGGGCAGCACCAGCGACGCCAGCCGCCGGCACGCGTCCGCCTCCAGGTGGCGTGGAAAGGGGAGCGTCCATCGGCCTACCGCTGCGTCGGCCAGTTGGTCGGGCGCAAAGTGGTCGCGGAGCCACCGGGCCAATAGCCGGTTCCACAGATAACTCTGGTAGGCCGCCGCGTACAGGCGGCGCAGTTCGGGCGGAAAGACCTCGCCAGCCCCGCGGAAGTCGCTCGGGTGGGCAGCCAGGTAGGCGGCCACCTCGCGCCCCGGCGAGCCCCGCACGCGCTTGCGCAACCATTCCCACTGGCCCCAGTGCTGTGCCCACAGGCGGCGTTCGGCCCGCTGCCGGGGGCGGTCGTGGGGATTGGGGTCGGCCAGGGCCAGCCAGATCGCCCGCTGCCAGTCCCCCACGCACCACGCCCGGGCGATGAACTCGCCCGACTGGCCCACCGAGCCGAACCGTTGCTGGTCGAAATAGTTGGGCAGTCCTTCTTCGGCCAGCCGGGGCAGGAGGTGTTCGGCCCGCCGCACTTCCGCCGCACTCAGGTCGCGGACCGTGATCACGAAGCGGTTGGCCCCGATGTCCTGGGAGCCGAACGGCCGGGAGGCCTGCCCCTGGTACGCCAGCCGAAAACTGGTCTGCTCCAGGTTGCGCCGCGGGCCATGGTAGATGGTGACCCACTGGGTGGTCAGGGCATGGCGGTCCTTGAGGCCCCCCACGGAGATATGGCGGCGGTCGATCTTCCAGCGGCGGGCGATGGCCGCCACGACCTCCGGCGTGCCCAGGCCCCGCTTGGTCAGCCGATACGCGGCGTACGGCCCGCCGTCGGGCAGAAAATCCGAAAGTTCCTCGACCTGGAAGTCTTCGGGCAGGCTCTTGAGTTTCATAAACGTGCCTTGCAGGCAAGCGGGGCGCCGGCCGCCAGCCGGCGTGGCCTCCCCGCCCTGCAACGCCCCGCGTTCAATACGGGTACAAGCCGCGCAGCTTTTTCTCGCCAGGATTGGGCATCGTGTACTGGATGGTCTTGGGGCTGGTGCCGAGCTGGATGCCCCCCAGCTTCGGGTCCCACAGCCAGGTCCACTTGCGCAGCTCGTCGCGGTGAAGGATCACGCGGTGCATGACGCGGGTCCGCTTCTCCTTGGCCCAGCCGCCGTACTGATAGGTGTATTGCCAGATCTCGAAGCGCATGGTGGCTGCCCCGGGGAAGTCGGCCTCGTAACTGGTGGGCTTGTCGCGGATGAGCATCATCAGGACCCGCACCGCCTTATCATCGCCCCCCAGGTACAGCGGCTCCACCTTGTTTTCGTATTGCGGCGACTTGCGGATGTGGTCGATGATTTCGTTGCGGACATCTTCGTCGGCCACGGTGGCGGTGGGCGGGAAAAACGGGTCGAACTCCAGCACCGGCGCGTACTGCCACCCTTCGATGCGGACGCGGGGTCGGGCCAGAATCACCAGATCATACGTGGCCGGCTTGAGGTTCTTGAAAACCCACCGGCTGGTGTCCTGCCGCACGGCGGTTGCGTCGACCTCGGGGGCATCGATCTTGGCCTTGGGGTTGACCTTGCGCGTGGGATTGCCGTCGGCGTCCCAGCGCTGGAACGCGCCGACCAGGGTGACGTCCTGGCCGCCCGCGATTTCCACGGTAAGCTGGGCCGCACCGGCATGGGGGCCGGCACCGGCCATAGCGGCCCCCAGGGCGGCGACTGCCGCCAGATGCACGCATCGGGAGGTGGTCATAGGACGCCTTTCGACACCAGCGAGGCTACGGTTGCCCAACGAAATGGGCGCGCGGCCAGCCATCTGCCGCCCTTCGCGCCGCTGCTACCGCGGGGACTTGGCGGTCTTGGCCTTGAGGCTGGCCAATCGTTCTTTGATCGCCGGCACCAGGGGGCTGCCGGGGTAGTTCTTCAACAAGGCCTCCAGCCGGGCGATGGCCTGGTCCGGATTGCCGCGGGCCAATTCGCATTCGGCGGCCAGGAGCCCGAGTTGGTCGATGTAGGGGGAGTCGGGGTTGACGGCCGACAACTGGCCAGCCAGGGCGATGGCCGCTTCGTACTGCTGGCGGCCGAACCAATAGCGGGCCAATAGCAGGGTGATATAGCCGGTGATCTTGTCGGCGGGGAACGCCTCTTGCCATTGGTGGAGTTCGGCGGCGGCGCGGTCCAGTTCGCCGGACTTGATGAACTGTTCGGCGGAGCGGCCGTGCGCGCCCTGCCAGGCGATGCGTTCGACGTTGGTGCGGCCTGCGGCGGCCAGGGCGTCGGCGGCCAGGTACGCCTGGCGGGCTTTCTTGCCGTCGCCTGCCAGGGCATAGTAATCGCCCCAGACGCGCTGGAGCCGGGCGGCCAGTTCCTTGGCTTGGGGGTCCTTGAGCTTTTGGCTGGCCTCGTCCAGCAGGCGTTTGCCGGCCTTGAGGCTGGCCAGGTCGTTCAAGGCGATGTCGGCGGCTTCGAGGTGGCACTGGCCCTGAGCCAGCGGCTGGGTGAGGCGCTTTGCGGCGGTCTCCCAGAGGGCGCCGGCCAGCCGCGAATCGCCCAGTTGGAAGCGGGCCATGGGGCCCAACATCCGGGCCAGGCGCAAAAGGTCCTCGTTGCTGGCGCCAGCCACCGCAGGGCCTGCCAGCCCGGCTTGGCCTGCCTCGACCGCCCGGGCGATGTACTTCATGGCCTCGGCCCGCCGGGCGGCCTGGACCTCGTGCTGCCGCTGCACGTCTTCAGGCGACGGGGGCCCCTGGGGGTTCTCAGGCCTGGCCGGCTTGCGCCCCGGCTTGCCCCGCGGCGTGTCCGCTTCGTCGGGCGGGGCGAGCAGGCGATCGGCTTTGGCCTGGTAGGCGGCCACCAACTGGGCCAGCGCCGCTGCGTCCAGCCCCCGGGGATCGTAGGTCTGGAGGATAGGCAGGTAATCATCCAGGGTATCGAGTGCATCCCGGGCCGCCTGCGGCGGTGCATCGACGTACACCCGGTTAGCCATGGCGAAGGGCTTGCCCGCGCGCCGCACCACCAACTTGACCGTGTACGACCCGGGGCGGAGATAGACGTGCTGGGGGTTGGCCTCGGTGCTGGTCTGGCCGTCGCCAAACTCCCACGTGATCTTTGCGTTGAGCGATAACGAGCGGGGCGAGGTGTCGCGGAAGGCCACGCGGACCAAAGGCACGTCGTTGTCGGGCAAAGGCACGCTGCCGGCGATGTGCACCAGGAAATCGGGGACCAGCTTTTCGTTGCGGAGGGAGACGGGCCCGGCCGGCTCGCGCCCGATGGCCGCCGTGCGGAACACCTCCGGCGGGATGGGGGCCGGCTGGGGCTTCGCATCCCGGGGGTTGACCTCCCAGGCCGCCACCATCATCGCCTGCGGGCCGCTGGCCGCGTGATAGTACTCGAACTTATGCGGCCCGGCTGCTAGCTGGATGTCCTTCCTGGCCCCGCGCAGGGCGTGGTGCACCGGCCGGTGCATCCCCGGCGCGTCGACCACCAGCTTGTCGTCGACCAACAGGAAGCTGCAATCCTGGCTGGATGTCAGAAACCCATAGGTGCCTGCGGTAGCGATACGCAGGGTTCCCGAATACCGGCTCAAAAACGGCGCAGGCCGCAGGGCAAACGGGTTGTAGGCGTGCTGCACCGCCTCGACGTAATCGGCCCCGATGGGCTTGGCCGAGCGGAACGCCTCGCGCACCGAATCCAAATTGTGCAGGTTGCACTGCTGGAACTGGCGGGTTTCCAAGAGCAGGCCGTCCTGGTTCGTCCAGGCCGGCACCTGCGAGGGCTCGGGGGCCTGGCCGCCGTAGAAAATCTCGTAGCTCGCCTGCCCGGGCTGCACCTCGAAGGCCAGCCGGCAGTAATCCCCCGGGCCCAACTGGAGCACGCGGGTGGGCACGGGTTTCTGCCCCTTGCCGAACACCAGCACGTTGGTGCCTTCCGAATTGATCAGCCCGTGGTGGAAGAACTGGGTAACCACCACGGAATAGCCCTTGCCGGCAGGCACGGTGATGGGTCGGACGGCGGCGAACTCGACGCCGGCCCGGCGGAAGGTCTGCGCGGGGGCCCCGGCCCCCACAAACACGCATAGCGCCAGCCCGGCCGCCGCCGCCGCCATGCAGCCCATTCCGCGCGATGCAAGGGTCGTCCGCACCAGCATTGATGGAATGCCTTCTGTAAACTAATGTAAAAGAAGGTGCTTCGCAAGGCAATCGACCCGTCCGGATCGATTCGATAAGGAAGCGTGCCGATGTCCACTGCCCCCCCGGCTGCCCAGTTGTCCCCCGAAGAGGCCGTCCGCCGCATCGCCCAGGCGCGGGAGATGCTGCTGCACGAGATTCACAAGGTCATTATCGGGCAGGACGAGATGCTCGAGCAGATGCTGATCTGCATCTTCGCCCGGGGGCACTGCCTGACGATCGGCGTGCCCGGGCTGGCCAAGACGCTCACCGTCTCCACGCTGGCCCAGGCCATGCACATGAAGTTCAGCCGCATCCAGTTCACCCCGGACCTGATGCCCAGCGACATCACGGGGACCGAGATCATCGACCAGGACCCGGCCACGGGCAAGCGGTCGTTCCGGTTTGTGCGCGGGCCAATCTTCGCCAACATCGTGCTGGCCGACGAAATCAACCGCACCCCGCCCAAGACCCAGGCGGCGCTGCTCCAGGCCATGCAGGAATACGAGGTGACCTCGGCCGGCCAGACCTACAAGCTCGACTTGCCCTTCTTCGTGATGGCCACCCAGAACCCCATCGAACAGGAGGGGACCTACCCGCTGCCCGAGGCCCAGTTGGACCGCTTCATGCTCTCGATCAACATCGGCTATCCCACGCGGGCCGAGGAACGCGAGATCGTGATGGCCACCACCCAGGCCACCCGCAAGGAGATCCAGCCGGTGCTCCAGGGGCGCGATGTGCTGTGGATCCAGCAACTGGTCCGCCAGGTGCCGGTGAGCCAGCACATGGTGGACTATGCGGTGGACCTGGTGCGGGCGACGCGGCCCAAGGAGCCCCCCAGCCCCGATTTCGTCAAGCGGTGGCTGGCCTGGGGCGCAGGGCCGCGCGCGGCGCAGAACATCGTGCTGACGGCCAAGGCCCGGGCCTTGTTGCACGGCCGGTTTGCCGTCACGGCCGAGGACATCCGGGCGGTAACCTTCCCCGTGCTGCGGCACCGGCTATTCACCAACTTCAATGCCGATGCCGAAGGGGTCGATGTCGATCAGATCATCGAAAAAATCCTCGAGACGGTGCCGGAGCCCTCCTATGGCGAGCCGGTGGCGGTGCGGGCGGCGAAGGTGCCGCCCCCGTCGTCGGATGCCCACGGAGCCGCCAAGTCACCTTCGGCCAGCGCGCCGCGAGCGTCGCCGCCGCCGGCCCCCTCGCCCCCGCCCGCCCGGCCCACACCGCCCCCCACACGGTAGGCAAGAAGACAGGTCGTTCGAGGTTATCGCAAAAAACCTCCTTGGTCTCTGGCACCCGATGCTGCGGTTGCGGGCCGACCGGGCGCAAACCGCGCGGGTACCAAGATAGGGCCATTTGCAGGCTTTGGCAAACTGCTGGCTCCACCGGGCCCTTACGGGCCCGGCTCTTGGGCCCGGCGGCTCCGCCTGCTGTCCTGGCGGTTGGGCGCCCGACGGCCGAGCCGGGGAAGGAGCTACTGCCCCGCGGTTAAGGGCACGTCGCGCTGGCAGGGAGCGTCGGCAGGCAGTTCTACGGTGCCTTGCCTGCCCGACCAGCCGTCCAGATGCAGCACGATCCGCCTCGGCGGATTGCGCCGCGGGGGCATGAGGTTCACGGTGGCTTTGCGGCCATCCTCAGAAACGGCGATTTCGAAATCCAGCGGCCCGAACTCGGTAAGCACCCCGGCCGCACGAATCCGCTTGCCAGGGACGATCCAGGCCGGGGGCACGCCCTCGGCCAGGTGGAGTTCGTCGCCGCGTTCCAGCACCAAGAGGTGCCGCACCAGGCGGATGAACTCGGCGCTGGCCCAATTATGGGGCATGTCGCCGCAGACGGCCGGGCCTTCGCCTTGCGGCATCTGCTCTTCGCGCCAGCACAACAGGGGCGAGGCGTGGTTGGCCATGGCGTAGAGCGTTCGGGCGGCCTTGGGCCCATCCTGCTGCCACAGCCAAACATGCCCGTAGAACGACCCGAAGTAATTCCACACCCCTTGAGCCACCCAGCCGGTGTCGCGCACCAGGCCCTCGCACTCGGCCGCACGGAGCATGGCCAGATTGCCCAGCACCAGCGGATCATCGTGGGCGAACACCTTGCCGGGAAACACCGCATGTAGGAACGCCCACTGGGCCTTCTGCGGCGACGCCTTGTGGGGCTTCATGCTGATGGGCACATAGCGGTTGCCGTGGGCGTCGGTGCGCGTATCGCGGGCCGCCGCCTTGCGGAACGTGGCATAGAAGTCGTCGTACTCGGCACGCCACGCCCGGGCCTGGTCCTGCCGGCCCAGCCATTGGGCCGCCTCCACCGCCGCCTTCATGCCCGCCAGCGTCCAGTAGATGTTCGTGTATTCGGGCAGCGTTTCGCCCAGCCCGCCGTCGCTGAAGCCCTCGGGAATCAGGCGGTAGTTGGGGGCCTTGGGATCGGCCGATGCCTGCTGGCGCAGCCGGCCGATGTACTGCCATGCCCGCTCGACCTTGGGCCAGACCCCCGCCAGCCAGGCCTTGTCGCCGGTCAGGCGGGCGTGCCGGGTAACGGCCCACAGGGCTATGCCCGTCTCCTTCCAGTGCCCGTTGATGAGCATGATCGCCCCATCGGCGCGCTGGAAACCCAACAGGTAATGGATGCCGCTGCGGGCTTCGCCGGTGCGGCCCAGAAAGGCCACCGACTCCATCAAGAACGACCCATCCACCACCCATAGCCCGCGGTAACAGGTAGGCCCCACCTGAAAGGCCGGCAACCCCTTCTTGATCTCGCGGGCCTGATAGATGTTGCGGATGGCCCCGTCCAGCAGGGCTTGCACGCCGGCATCCGGCACTTCGAGCCGGCCATAGGGCAAATCCACCTGTTGCCAGAAGGCCTCGGCCTGCTGGCGAAGCTGTTGGACGTGCTCGATGGAATGGGGGTACAGCAACTGGCGATCGGGCCGGTCCACCCCCCGGAGCACGCCGATGGCCAGCCGCCGCTCCGCTTTCGGCTCCAGCGTGACCGAACCCAGCCCCAGCACCATCTGGCCGGGGCTTTCGGCCTGCACGTGGCAGCCTTCGGGGCAGAACACCGTGGTCGTCGGGCCGATGGCCACCGAGCGGCCCGCGGGGTCGGCCTGGATGGGCAGCTCGCTATCGATGACCAGTGCCGGCTCCAGCGTTACCGCCTTCGGGCCGGCGTTGGCCAGTCGCACCAAGAGCACGTCATGCCGCGGGGGCCCCAGTCCGGCCGGCTCTTCGCCGCAGTTGACATGGGCCAGAACCCCCGCCGGGCCCTTGCCCGCCAGGAGTTGCTCCACCGGCGGCGGCGTGCCGGCAAAGACCCACAAGACGTTCAAGATGGCGTTCTGGTCGGTGGCCCCCGGGGCCGCGACGACTTCCAGGTCCACGGCGCCGTCGCCATTGGCATCGGCCGCGTCCAAAGGGAGCAAGAGCGGCACGTGCTGGCCCGGCTTGGCCACCAAGTCCAAGCGGGCCCGGCTCTGGCCTTCGATCCGCACCTCCAGGATGCGGCGCCCCGCCTCGGCGTGCCAGCTCTCGCAAAAGCCCAGCACCAGGCCCAGGGGCTGCTTGTCCGGCACGCGAATCCGGTAGTGGATGGCATCGTTCCAGCCCACCGCAATATCGCGGAAATAGGGGTCGCACGGCACGGCCGGCTTGGCCCAGCCCTTGATGCCCCCGCCCCGATGTCGTCGGGGGACGAGCGGCGGCGGGCCTTTCGCGGGTGCGGCCGACCCCGGCGGCGCCCCGGCACCGGCCGCCGCGCCCGGTGCCCCCGGGCCCCATTGCGG
>JBBIQF010000214.1:7212-10227 GCA_037442445.1 Planctomycetaceae bacterium | reverse complement strand
TGCTGGCGGACATCGTCGGCACAGCTTTCCAGCCGGGCAGGCAGGGGAACATCGGGCATCGCCCGCCGCGCCAGGCGCTTGTCCCAAAGCAGAGGGAGGATGGGATGATAGTAGGGCGACGTGGTCAACTCCACCTGGCCGCGCTCCGCCAGGCGCCGGTGCAGCGGAATCACCTCGCCGACCAGCTTCAACTGCCGGGCCAAGAGCCACTGCTTCTCCGCCTCGGACCAGTGCCGGCCTTTTTTGCGGAAGGCGGCCAACTCGGCGTCGCGCTCGAAGGCCAGCGGGTGGATCCACGCCAGGTTGTGCCAGCACTGCAAGTCCAAGAGGTCCTGCTTGCTGAACCGTTTGCGGACCCGCTCCAGCGGCTCGCCCGGTGCGCCCCGCTTCTGGTACAACTCGGCGTAGCGCGGGTAGGGGAAGATGTTGTGCTCGGGCTGGACAAGGAAGAAGTTCTCCAGCACGTAGGCCACATCGGGCTCCGAGAGCCCATCGACCGGCAACCGGGAGATGCGCAAATGGGTGTCCTCGCCGCCCGCCTGGTAAGCCGCCAGTTGGTCCAAGAGGCTAGGCACCAGATTGATGGTGGCGTGCATCTCCGGCGTTTCCCAGAGGAGCATGGCCATGCCCCAATAATCCCGGGCCGCGTGCAGCCGGACCCATGGCATGGGGTTTTCGCCCCCGATGTCGTCCGGATAATAGGGTTGGTGCTGGTGCCAGACGATCGCCACGGCCAGATCGGGCATGTGCGCTCCTCGAGCCGGTTCCTTGGTTGTATTATAGCCCGCGCGTGCCGCGCCGGGGCCTGTAGCGCCCTATGCCAACCGGCGCGTGCCGCGGGGCCAGCGGGCGGGCCGGGCCTCCGCCGGCCGGGGCAATCCCGTGTCAGTACTTGCCGCGGATGTGGCCGGCCACCTCGTCCTCGTAGAACCGGCGAAGCTGTTGATGCAGGCGCGCCGGCAGCGGCGGCAAATCGGACGCCGCCGCATTCATCCGCGCCTGTTCCGGGCGCTTGGCCCCGGGGATGACCGTGGTCACCGCGTCATAATCCAGGCACCAGCGCAGCGCGAATTGGGCCATGGTCATCCCCTCGGGCACCAGCGGCTTGAGCATGTTGGCCAGTTCCACCCCCTTCTCGAACGGCAAGCCCGCAAAGGTCTCGCCCACATTGAACCGCTGGCCATCGCGATTGAAGTTCCGGTGGTCGTTGGGGGCGAAGGCGCTCTCGGCCGTCAGCGTGCCCGCCAGCAGGCCGCTGGCCAAAGGCAGGCGAACGATGATCGCCACCCGGCGAGCTTTGGCCTGCTCGAATAGCGCCCAAATGGGCTTCTGGCGAAAGATATTGAAGATGATCTGAAGCGACGCGAGGCCCGGCTGCTCCAGGCACACCAGCGCCTCCTCCATCGACTCCACGCTGGCGCCAAAGGCCTTGATCTTCCCCTGGCGCACCAGTTCGCGGAGATGCTCGAACACTTCGCCCTGGCGCATGACCTCCAGCGGAATGCAATGGGTTTGGGTCAGATCCAGCGCCTCGACCCCTAAGCGCCGTAGCGACTGCTCGGTGTGCTCGAAGATGGTGCGGCGGGAGAAGTTCTCGGGCCAGCCGGGCTGCGGAAACCGCCCCAGCTTGGTGGCGATGAAGAAGCGATGCCGGTCGCCCCGCTCGCGCAAAAAGCGGCCCAACAGCGATTCGCTGCGGCCTAGGCCGTAGATGTCGGCGGTATCGAAAAACGTCACGCCGGCATCGGCGGCGGCATGCAGCGTGGCCAGGGCCTGGTCTTCCGGCACGTCGCCCCACTCGGTGCCGCCCAGTTGCCACGTGCCCAGCCCGATCTCCGATACCTCGCGTTGCATGTCGTTGAACCGTCGTGTGTGCATCGTATGCCTCCTGGCCACTGTGCCGCTTGCCGCAAGGCAAGCCGTAAAGTGCGTGCCCTGCACGCAGACCGCCGGCATAAACCGGGCGGCTCGCCGGGAACCGCGCTCGCCTTAGGTGCAAGGGCACCCATGCCACGGTCCCCGCTTAGCGGAAAGATTGTTCCGGTCCCGGAAACTGGCCCGCACGCACCTCGTCACGAAATTGGGTTACCGCTTGAAGAATCGTCTCCGCCAGATCCGCGTAGCGTTTGACGTGGCGGGGAACCCGGCCGCGGGCCAGCCCCACCAGGTCGTGGAACACCAATATCTGGCCATCGCATTGCGCGCCCGCCCCGATGCCGATGGTGGGGATGGCCAGGGCTTTGGTGATCTCGGCCGCCGTCTCGGCCGGCATGCATTCCAGCACCACGGCGAAGGCACCGGCCTCTTGGGCGGCCTTGGCATCGGCCAACAACTGGCCCCGGTCCCGCTGCACGCGGTATCCTCCCAACTGGTGGACTTTCTGCGGGCGCAGCCCGCAATGCGCCATCACCGGAATCCCGGCCGACACCAAAGCCGTAATCACCTCCGCCTGTTCCCCGGCGCCTTCCAGCTTGATGGCCTGGGCGCGGGTCTCCTTGAGGATGCGGCCGGCCGCCCGCACCGCTTCCGCAGGCCCCAAATGGTCCAGCGGAAACGGCAAATCGACCACCACCAGGGCGTTCTGGACAGCGCGGCCGACCATGTCGGCATGGTAGATCATCTGGTCCAGCGTGACCGGCAGCGTGTTGGGGTGCCCCTGGACCACCATCCCCAAGCTATCGCCCACCAGGATGCCTTCCACACCGGCCGCATCCACCAGAGCCGCCGTGGGGTAGTCGTATGCCGTCACCATGGTGATCTTCTGACCCGCGGCTTTTCGGGCCACGAACTCCGGGACGGTCATTGGGCGGGAATCAGCGCTCATCGGCGGTTCGATTGGGCAGGGGGGGCCGCCTCCGGTCCCCTGAGGCAAGCACGAACAAACCACGATTCTACGACCGGGTTCGGCTCCGCGCATAGTGGGGGCCAAATGCTGGCAAGCCCAAGCCTGGAGGAGTATGCTGAGAATGAGGCCGACCCACCGGCCTGCAACCCGCGTCCCACCGGAACACCGGG
>JBBIQF010000214.1:0-7202 GCA_037442445.1 Planctomycetaceae bacterium | reverse complement strand
CGAATACCCCCAGCCCCGCACACGCACCCCCCGAGGAGGCCAATCATGTCCCCCCTGCGAAACACTTTGGGTCTATTGAGCATTCTTGCCGCAGCGATCGTCCTGGAAGGCCCCGCTTGGGGCCAGCTTCGCCGGCCCGCCAAACCCGATCTGCCACCCCTGGGGGTCGAAGGCACCATCGAGCAACTCCAGATGGCCCGCGGGTTGGTGGCGGTCAAATCGTCTGCCGACCAGTCGTGGATCTTGCAATTCCAGCGGGACAGCCGGGTGGACGTGAAGGGCAAGGCCAAGGCCGATTTTCTCGCCCCGGGCCAATGCGTCATCTTTAGTGCCACGGTCGATAGCAAGACGGGCAAGATCGAGGACAAGATTTCCAAGCTGACGATCTTCACGCCCGACATGCGGCGCACGCTGGGGGTATTCCCGGACCAAGGATTCGGATCCCCGGGGACGAGTCCTTTTGACAAGCCGGCGGACAAATCTTTCGAGAAACCCGCGCCGCGGCTGCCGGGAGGTGGCGCCCCGGCTTTCGGGGGCGCCAAAGGCCGGACCCCACGCGGCGCCAAGGCCCCCGGCGCCAAGGCCGCGGCACCGGCCACGCGCACCTTCGATATCCATGGGCAGATCGTGGGGCTCAAAAACGGCAAGCTCTCGGTCCGAGCACCCAACCCGTATCTCCCCCCCGTGCTGACCGTGGAGATCGACGACGCCGCCGATATCGATGTCGAACTGGCCGGCCTGGCCGCCCTGGCGCTGGTTCGGCCCGGCGACAAGATTTCGGCCCGCTGCGTCCAAGTCGCACCCAATGCCGGCCGGATACTGGAAGCCGAAATCACACTCAGCCAACCTCTGTCCGCGGCGACCGAAGGCCCGGCAGCCCGAAAGAAGCTCCCGCTGGCCAAGCACCCCGGCAAAGAGAAGCACGCGGACGAGGCCAAACCGTCCGAAGACGATAACGCCCCGCCCGCCGGCCAGACGGAAGAAGGCCACAAGAAGCCGGCCAGGAAGGGCGCCAAGCCCCGGTGGAACGACGCCCCGGACGACAACCCCGAACCCCCCAAAGAACCTGCGACCTGAGGGTTGGCTGCTCGGCGTCTGCCGGTTGGCATCTAGCCCCTGGCGCCTGGCCAGTTGCGCTTTGGCTACCGGGCCTGGCTTCGCTCGCTTTGCGTGGCCTTGGCGCACCGCCACGCTGGCGGTGGCAGCGGATCGGCGGGGCCCAAGGCGATTGTCAAACCTTCCACGGGCTGCGATAGGGGCGGGTCAGCCAGGCCGGATCGCCCGTGCCGTCCACGAACGTAAACCGCGCCGGGTCCCAGCGGAGCTTCTGGTGGTGCCAGTACACGAGGTTCATCAGGTGGCAGCAGATGGCACTGCGCCCACCCACCTGCTCGCTGGTGATGGGCTTCTTGCGCGAGGCGACGCACTCCATGAAGTCGGTCAAGTGGTTGCGGCTTTCATACAGCCGGACCTTGGCGTCTTTGAGGAACTCGCGTTCGGCCTTCTGCACTTCGGCGGCGCAGGAGGTCTTCTTCTCCTGGCCGGTGAACGAGGCGATCGTCTCCTTGCCGCGTTTGAACACGAAGCGGCCGCGGTTGACCAGTACCTCGCCCTCGGTGCCGAAGAAGTGCACGCCGAAGCCGTCCTTGTGCTCGACGACCACGCCACTGGCGTACACCAGTTTGGCCCCCCGCTTGGCGCCGGGCTTTTCCGGGGGGAGGACTTCGACCGGCCCGCTGTCGTCCATGCCCAGGCCCCATTGGGCGATATCAAGGTGGTGGGCTCCCCAGTCGGCCACGCCGCCCCCGCCGAACTCGCGGTAGGCCCGCCAGTTGGGGAAATGGTGGTGAACGCCGCGCGGGCTGAGCACCGAGTTGTACGGCCGCATGGGCGCCGGGCCGACCCACATGTTCCAGTCCAGCCCCGGTTCCATGGGTTCCTCGGGGAGATCGCAGGGCACGGCCGGGTCGCCGAAGCTGCATTCCACCCGCAGCACCTTGCCGATGGCCCCATTGCGGACCAACTCGCACGCCACCCGGAACTCTTTGGACGACCGCTGCATCGAGCCGGTCTGGAGCACCCGGCCGTGCGCATCGACCGCCCGGATGACCTCTACCGCTTCGTGGATGTTGTGCGTCAGCGGTTTTTCGCAATACACGTCTTTGCCGGCGCGGAGGGCGGCCAGCGTGGGGATGGCGTGCCAGTGGTCGGGCGTGGCGATGCACACGGCGTCGATGTCCTTGCGCTCCACCAGTTCGCGGAAATCGTTGTATGCGGCGCACTGGGCCCGATAGCCCGCCCGCTGCGCGTAAAACTCGTCCACGCGCTGCTTGGCAGCGTTGCGGCGGTTGGTATCGACCTCGCAGACGGCCAGCACCTGGGTGGGCTGGCCCAGGAAGCCCCCCAAAAGCCCGCGGTTCTGCGTCCCCATGCCGATAAACCCCATGGTCAGCCGGGAATTGGGTTTGGTCTCGGCCGACCAGATGCTCGAAGGCAGAACCAGCGGAGCCGCCACGGCCGCAGCCGCCGAACCCGCGAGGAACCTGCGGCGCGAGTACGTGGATGCATTGTTCCGCGAGCCGTTCATGGAAAACCCTTTCGCGATTGCAAGCCACCTTTGCGCGTAACCGGCCAAAGGACGACTGAAGTCAGCGGCGGCCGGCGCGGCATCACGGTTCTTATTGTGGCCCCGCCTGCCGGCCATCGTCAACCGCCAACCCGGGTCCGCGCCCCGGCGGCCTAAAGCTGCTCAAGACGCAACCGGCTTCCGCCCCGGGGACCCGCCCTGGCGCCAGGCGAGGTGCCGGCCGGCACGTCGTTGCTGCGGGCCGGCTGGCTTAAGGGTCATTGTGCCCCGCCCCGAGATGCCCCTGGAGTTGGGCGCTGCGTCGTCTGCGCGGCGGGGACCTCCTCGGGCAGCGGGCGGTCGATCAGAAAGCCGCCCTCGCTTCCCCGCGTGTTGTACGTGTTATTCTGGGCCCCGCAGCCGTAAGTGTCTTTGCCCCCGTAGTCGATCACAAAGCTGAAGTTCCCGCCGCATTGCGGCAAAGGATGGTAGGTAATACCGGGATTGGCATAGCCCTGCCCCTGTCCCACGTAGGTGTCGTCGCCGGTGTAGTCGAAGATCACGCCCAGGCCCGCCTGGGCCCCATTGCCCTGGGTGCCGCCGCCGGCCGCTTCATACCGGTCATTCCCCGCAAAATCGCAAAGGAAGGCGGCCGACAGGTCCCACGCAAACCCCACGCCCATGATGGTGCCGTTGTAGGTGTCGTCGCCGAAGTCGTCGAACAGGAAGCCCAGGGCATAGTGGCAGCCGAAGCCGTTGCTGAACCGCTGGAAAACGGCCTCACCCCGCGGGCCGCCGTTGTAAGCCACGCGCGTGGCCCCCAGGCGGCGGTCATTGCCGCCGAAATCGCGGGCGAAACCCAGGCCGCACCAATAGCCGCCGCCCTGCGCCATGTAGTCGAACTCGTACTGGTCGTCGCCGCCGCCATCGAGGATCACGCCGATGCCGCCACTGGCCACCTGGCGAAGCCCGGAGCCCACGCCTTGCGACCAGCCCTCGTAGCCCGGCGTTTCCGGGTAGGAGTCGGGAAACAGCCCGCCTGCATAGTACTGATCGTCGCCGGCGGTGTCTTCGAGTACGGCAAAGCCCAGCGGCCCGCCATACCCTTGGGCCCACATGGCCGCATGGTAGCGATCGCGCCCCTGGCGATCGACCAACACGCCCAGCCCTCCGAGGGCGGAGCCTTGGGCGCGGCGAATGGCCAGGTACTGGTCGTCTCCCGCAAAATCGATCAACATCCCCACGCCTCCCAGGGCTGAACCTTGGGCCACGTCGCGGGCCCGGTACACGTCGTTGCCGGCCAGGTCCACGGCCATGCCGATGCCGAGCACGGCTCCCCCTTGGACGCCGGGCCGAGTGGCCTCGTAGCGGTCGTCGCCGCCCAGATCGATGGTGACCAGCACGGGCCGCTGGAACGACACGGCGCCCTCGCGGTACTCGTCGTCGCCGCCCAGGTCGATCACCGCCCCCACGCCCGTCATGCGGTCGAGTTCGTACACATTGCGCCCTTTGCCCCCGACAACGATGGCGCCGGCAGGGGTGATGACTTGCCGCACGACCGGCCCTGAAACGCCCTCGACCTGCACTTGGCCCTCATCCGGCAGCGCCGCCAGTTGTTTGAGAAGTGCCGGATCGGCAAGTGGCACCAGGGCCTCGGCCGCGGCGAAAAGCCCGTCGCGGTCCATCTTCTCCAGCAAGTCGCACAGCCGCCGGCCGGTGCCGCGATCGTCCAGCGTGTGCCCTTGCCGGGCATTGCCGGTCAAGACGGGGTACAGCAAGCGTACCAACTCGCCCAGTTCGGCCCGGGTCAAGGGAGCAAGGGCCTTGGCGTAACCGGCCTGGGCGGCCTGGAGCGCCTGGCCAACGGCGGAAAGGGCCGCCTCGGGCGACTCGGGAGGGACAAGCTTGCGCGGCTCGCTGGCCGGTGCGTCCATCACCTGGCGTGCCAGGCGGATGGCCTGCGCCAGGCCCTCGGCGTCGGTGGCAAGTCCGGCGTGCAATTGGCGGGTGAAGCGTTCGGCCTCGGCCGGGGCTGCCAGCGGGTTGCGCATCAAGCGGTCGTACCATCGCAGCCGGCAGTTGCCGGTCACCTCCGAGCCGGTATAGGCCCCGGCGGTGCTGTCCATCTTCATCGCCGCATAGGCGCAGAACTGGCGCCACCGGCCCTCGATGCCCCGCGTCTTGAACCCGGCCTGGATTTCCTGCACCATCAGTTCCACCAGGCTTGGGGCCAGAGGATTGCCCAACGACGACGAGGTGTCTGGTGCCGCCACCGCGGGTGCCTTCGCAGCCGCCCCCGATGCTTCGCCAGCAGCGGGCTTGGCGCTTAGAGCCGGGGCTTTGCCGGCCTCCGCTGCAACCTCTGCCCCACGAGCGGCCATGCACCCAGCGAGCCAAATCCCTGTAAGCCAAATCAACAAGAGAAATCGCGATACCGCAGCCATCACCCACCCGGCACGGTCCATCGACTTGCCTCCGCACGCGAAAGCGGTGCCTGGTCCAGGCACAGAAAAGTGGGCATTGTACGGGTACATCGCCCCAGGGGTCAAGAAGCTGCTTGGGGCCGCCGAACCGGGATGCGCGGGCACCAGAGGCGCCGGGCGCCCAGGCTTCGCAAAGGCTTGGGGCTGTGGATGCCGCCGGGGGACGCCGTTCCGCTGGGCCGGATTAGGGAGCCCGGCGTTGGTTCCACACATTCCACACCCCGCGGAGCACGCCCGGGGCGGCGCGGGCCGCCAGCGAGAACCAGTTGCGCAGCGGCGGGCGAGGCTCAGGCACAGGTTCCATCGCAATGGCCCGATGCTGTTGGCACGCCACGGCGCACAACCCGCAGCCGATGCAGCGGGCGGCCTGGTGTTCGTACCGCCGGGCGTGATGGTCGACCGCGATGGCCTGAACGGGGCAGGCCGCCGCACACCGGCCGCAATATTGGCACCGTGCCGGGTCCACCCGCGGCATGAACCGCGGTGGGGCGACCACCCCGGGGGCGCTGAACTGGGTGACCAACCGGAACGTGTGGCAGCAGCAGCCGCAGCACGAGCACGAGACCTGGCCCCGCGCGGACTCCACATTGATGACCCAGTTGACCAGGCCCTGCGACTCGGCATGGCGCTTGATCTCCAGCACCTCCTTGCGCGAAACCCGGCGCAGCCATCCCTGCGCAATACCCATTTCGGCCCACACGCCCATGGCAGTGCAATTCTCTAACGGCCGGCCGCAACCCTTGCCCAGCACACGGGTGGCCAGGCGGCACTGGCAGTGGCCCACGCCAAAGGTGTCGAAGTCCTCCAGCACGCTTTCCAGGTGAGCGGCGGGCAAGGCCATGGGATGGGCCTCGATGCTTCGCCCCACCGGCAGCACGCGCACGGCGGGCACCGGCCGGCTTTGCCCCTGTTGGTACTGGCCCATGTAGCCCGATTCGTACAGCGCCTCGAACAGCTCCACAAACCGGCGATGCCAGGGCGAAAGCGCCTGCGGCGATTGGCCCACCAGGATGAGTTCGAACATGCCCGGCATGACCGGTAGCAGGTGGAATCGCCGCTGCGGGCCGGAACCCAGGGCACCGATCGCCCGCTTGCCGAACGCCAGACCGGCCAGCAGGCGTTCGACTTCTTCCACTGGCCGGCCCTCGGCCCGAGCCACCTGCCTTGCAGTTCGCCCCACCAAGGTGCCCAAGTGGCGGGCGACCGCCGCTTCTTCCTCGGTAAACACGTGCTGGACCAGGGCGACCAACTCGTCGCACAAGGGGGGCCCGGCACGCAGCGGGCTGGCCAGTTTGCAGGCCAGGTCCACATAGGCACGCGGCAAGTGCCCGTAGTCGCGGCGGCGCCGGGGCCGAAGCGGCCGCAGCCGCGGCACCCCAAACGGCCCGCCCTGCGATGGCCCCTGCAACCGGCTTGGATGCGGGATCGAAGGTTCGTCCATCCATCGTCCGCCTATCGTCACGTCTAACGCTCGAAGAGGCATTCGGGCATTCCGAGGCTATGCCGTGCCCCGAACCGGCGGCCGGCAGGCAGCCCATCTTGCCGCGTCCCTTACCAAACCGAAAACGCCGGGGTTTGGCAAGGGTCTTGTTGTGGGTTCACCGCGCCTCGCAGCAGGCAGCCACCGGAGAGAGGATAGCCGGAGGGCGCAGAGCGGCTGCCCTCCACCAGCGCGGCGCAACGAAAAACCCCCGCGTGGGTCCGTCCACGTGGGGGTCTTCCAGCGCCACGAGGGCTGTCGCTTAGCGGTGCGGCCTGAAGAGGCCCGAGAACGGCCCGTGCGTGGTCCCGTCGTCAAAGTCCAGGAACCACCAGCCGTCGCTCCATTCCAAAGTCACCTTGCGCCATCCTAGCGGGACTTGGGGATAGGGGTAGAAGGGCCCGATGTACGGCCACGCCGCTGCCGAGTACTGCTTGGGATAGGTCACCGCGGCGTAGTTGGGATAGGCCGCGTAAGCCGGCCAAGCGTAGTTCGGAAGGTTGGGCTGGTCGAACCGCATGGGGCTGGCACCGGCCGAGACCGGCAAGGGTGTCGTCGCAGGTCCCATGGGAAGCGGCGGCCCCTGCGGAGCAGGACGGACCGGGGCCGGAGCCACCGCCGCAGGCGCCGGGGCCGGGGCCACCGGGGCCGGCGGGACAGCGGGCACAGGCGC
>JBBIQF010000213.1:0-10308 GCA_037442445.1 Planctomycetaceae bacterium | reverse complement strand
GATGTAGTAGAAGATGTCCTCCTCTTCGTAATACATCCGCCGGATGCCGTCCAGCACGATGGCCGCCATCTCGTAGGCGAAGCAGGGGTCGTAGGCCTGGCAGGTGGGATAGGCCATGGCGTACAGCATGCTGTTGCCGTCCTGGTGCTGGAGGCCTTCGCCCGCCAGGGTGGTACGGCCTGCGGTGCCGCCCATCAGAAAGCCGCGGCAGCGCATGTCGCCGGCGGCCCAGATCAGGTCGCCGATCCGCTGGAAGCCGAACATGGAATAGAAGATGAAGAACGGGATCATGTTCACGCCATGGCTGGAATGGGCTGTGGCCGCCGCAATGAACGACGACATCGACCCCGCCTCGGTGATCCCCTCTTCCAGAATCTGCCCGTCCTTGGCCTCGCGGTAGTAGAGCACGGTGTCGGAATCGACCGGCTCGTACAACTGGCCAACGTGCGAATAGATGCCGAACTGGCGGAACAGGGCTTCCATGCCGAAGGTGCGGGCCTCGTCGGGGACGATGGGCACGATGTAGCGGCCCAGGTGCTTGTCGCGCATCAGGCGGACTAGCAAGCGCACGAAGGCCATGGTGGTGGAGACCTCGCGGCCTTCGCTGCCGGCAAAGAACTCGGCGAAGTCCTCCCATTTGGGCGGTTTGAGCTTCATCTTCCCCTTGCGGCGCGCGGGGAGGAAGCCGCCTAGTTCGCGGCGCCGGGCCAAGAGGTACTGGATTTCCGGGCTGTCGTCCGGCGGGCGGTAGAAGGGGGCTTCGGGAACCTGGTCCTCGGGGATGGGGATGTCGAAGCGGCGGCGGAACTCCCGCAACTCGTCCTCGTTGAGCTTCTTCTGCTGGTGCGTGATGTTGCGCCCTTCGCCCGCCTCGCCCAGGCCGTAGCCCTTGATGGTCTTGGCCAGAATCACCGTCGGTGCGCCGCGGTGCTCGACCGCGGCCTTGTAGGCGGCGTAGACCTTCACGGGGTCGTGGCCGCCGCGCCGCAAGCGGCGGAGTTCTTCATCGGTCAGATCGGCCACCAGCTCCAACAGGCGGGGGTCGGTACCGAAGAAGTGCTCGCGGATATAGCTGCCGGGCATCACCGTGTATTTCTGCTCCTGCCCGTCGACGATCTCGTTGCAGCGCTGGACCAGCAGGCCGTCGCGGTCCTTGGCGAACAACGGGTCCCAATCCGAGCCCCAGACCACCTTGATCACGTTCCAGCCGGCACCGCGGAAGGCCCCTTCGAGTTCCTGGATGATCTTGCCGTTGCCCCGCACCGGCCCGTCCAGGCGCTGGAGATTGCAGTTGACCACGAAGATGAGGTTATCCAGTTTTTCGCGGCCGGCCAGGGTGATGGCGCCCAAGGTTTCCGGCTCGTCGCACTCGCCATCGCCCACAAAGCACCACACCTTGGATTGGGCGGCCTCGGGAAGGATGCCGCGGTCGGCCAGATAATGGTTGAAGCGGGCCTGGTAGATGGCCATCAGCGGCCCCAGGCCCATGGACACCGTGGGAAACTCCCAGAAGTCCGGCATCAGCCAGGGGTGGGGGTACGAGGACAAGCCTCGTTCTGGGGCCAACTCCCGCCGGAAATTGGCCAACTGCTGTTCGGTAATCCGCCCTTCCAGAAACGCCCGCGCATAGATCCCCGGCGAGGAATGCCCCTGGAAATACACCTGGTCGGGCGGCCGGTTGCCCTGTTTGCCCCGAAAAAAATGGTTGAAGCCCACCTCGTACAAGGTGGCGATCGAGGCATAAGTGGAGATATGGCCGCCGATGCCGGGGCTTTGGCGGTTTGCCCGCACCACCATGGCCATGGCGTTCCAGCGGATGAGGCTCTTAATGCGCCGCTCCAACTGCCGGTCGCCGGGATAGGGCGGCTGTTCCTCGGGCGGAATCGTATTGACATACGGGGTGGTGGCGGAGGAGACGACAGGCACCCCCCGCTGGAACGCGCGTTCTTTGAGCCGCTCTAGCAGGAAACATGCCCGCTGTGGTCCGGCCGAGCGGATGACGTACTCCAGGGCGTCGAGCCACTCGCGGGTTTCGGTGGGGTCGGTATCTTCGGCCAGATGGCCCACCACGCCGCAAGGCGGTGCGGCGGCGGCCACCGGGCCATTGGGTCCTCCGATGCCCATCGTCGTGCGGTTCATCGCGGGTGCGAACCAAGCGCAATGGTACGTTGGGGGCAAATCCGGGAACGCTTCATCATAGGGCGATGTCCTGTATGCGTCAAACCCGGCGGGGGCTTTGCTTGCTGGGGGAAGGCGATTATGTTCATACTATCGCCAACGAGGCCAGCCACGCTTTCGCGTTGCGAGGAGATAGGAATATGCCCAATATTGCTGCGGTGTTGAAGGAGGAGATTCGCCGGCTCGCCCGGCGAGAGGTGCGGCACGAGATCAGCAAGACGCGCCGGGCGGCGGCCCAGCATCGCCGCGAGATCGCCCGATTGAAGCGGCAGCTTTCGCTCCAGGAGCGGAAGCTGCGGGCGCTGGAGGCGCGAGGGGGCGTGGACAAGGCGGCCGGCGCGGCCGAGACCGAAAACGGCATTCCCCCCGGCACCCGTTTCTCGCCCCGGTCGGTGCGGGCGCAGCGCAAGCGGCTGAAGCTGTCGGCCCTGCAATTCGCCCGGCTGCTGGGCGTTTCGGCCCAGACCGTGTACTTGTGGGAACAGGGCAAGTCCCGCCCCCGGCGGAGCCAACTGGCGGCCCTGGTGGCTGTGCGTTCCATGGGGCGGCGCGAGGCCTTGCGCCGCCTGGCCGAATTGGAACAATAACCTCGCCCGGCAGGCCCCTATTGGGCTGCGGCCGCCGCCGGGCAGGCCGCCCCGCGGTGCGCTTGGCCGGGTCTTTCGGTCTTCGGAAAACCCGCTTATGCGAACCCCCGAGTGTTGCAAAGCGATGGTACGGCGCATAACGCTCGTCGTAGTGCTGGCCGCGGCCTGTGCGGCTTGCGCACTTCCGGCCCGCGGGGCCAGCCCGGCCCGCAAGACCACGGTCTCCATCCAGGGCGAGATGTTTTGCATCAATGGCCGGCCCACCTATGAGGGCCGGACCTGGCAGGGCAAACGCATCGAGGGGCTGCTGCTGAACGCCCGGCTGGTGCAAGCGATTTTCGATGACTTGAATCCCGAGACCCGGCCGCGCTGGGCCTATCCCGATACCGGCCGCTGGGACCCCGAGCGCAACACCCGCGAGTTTGTGGCGGCCATGCCGCAGTGGCGAAGCCACGGTTTGTTGGCGTTCACGGTCAACCTCCAGGGGGGCAGCCCGCAGGGCTACTCGCGGCAGCAGCCGTGGCACAACTCGGCCATCACGCCCGAGGGCGATCTCCGGCCCGACTACATGGCCCGGCTGAAGATGGTCCTCGACCGAGCGGATGAGTTGGGCATGGCCGTCATTCTGGGGATTTTCTATTTCGGGCAGGACGAGCGCCTGCGGGATGAGGCGGCGGTGGTGCGGGCGTTCGATGCCGCGGTGGATTGGGTCCTGCGCCATGATTACCGCAACGTGCTCATCGAGGTGAACAACGAGTGCAATGTGGCGTACAACCACCCCATCCTCCAGCCTTCGCGGGTCCACGAGCTGATCGTCCGGGCCCAAGAGCGTTCCCGGCGCCCCGACGGCACCCGGCTGTTGGTCAGCACCAGCTATGGCGGCGGCACCGTGCCCCGGGAAAACGTGGGCCCTGTGGCCGATTTCCTGCTCATGCACGGCAACGGGGTAAATCGGCCGGCCCGCATCGCCGAGATGGTCCGCCAGGCCCGCCGCGTGCCCGGCTACCGCCCCATGCCCATCGTGTTCAACGAAGACGACCACTTCGACTTCGACCAGCCCGAAAACAACTTCCTGGCCGCGGTGGGCGAATACGCCTCCTGGGGCTACTTCGACCCGGGGGCAAGCAACTACCGCGACGGCTACCAATGCCCGCCGGTCCGCTGGGACATCAACACGCCCCGCAAGCAGGCGTTCTTCAAGCTGGTCCAAGAAATCACCGGCCCGGCAGGCAACCCACCGTCTTCGAACTGACGCGCGGGGACCTCCGCTGCGGCGGCTTGGCCTTCGAAGCGCCGTGAGGCGGTGCTTTACGGCAGCCCAAGCCAAACGGCCCCCGGGCGGGCTACCACGAGCCATCGCCCTGCGTCAGCCAGGCGTGCATGTCGCGGGCGGCGGTCTTGCCGGCGCCCATGGCCAGGATGACGGTGGCGCTGCCGGTAACGATGTCGCCGCCGGCCCACACCCCGCGGCGCGAGGTCCGGCCGGTCTCGGTGGTGGCGATATATCCCCGGGCATTGAGCTTCAGGCCCGGCGTGTTGCGGGTAAGGATGGGGTTGGGCCCCGAGCCGATGGCCACAATCACCAGGTCGCAGGGGAGGGTGAACAGGGCGCCCGGCTTGGGGACCGGGCGGCGCCGGCCCGAGGCGTCCGGCTCGCCCAGCTCCATTTCCTGGCAGCGGACCGCCTGCACACGCCGGTTCGCATCGCCCAGATACTCTACCGGCGCGCACAGCAGGCGGAAGATCACGCCTTCTTGCTCGGCATGGTGGATTTCTTCGGCCCGGGCCGGCATCTCTTCGCGCGAACGCCGGTAGAGGACCACCACCTCCTCGGCGCCCAGGCGGCGGGCCGTTCGGGCGGCGTCCATGGCCACGTTCCCGCCACCCGCCACGCACACGCGCCGGCCACGCACGATGGGCGTGTCGTACTCCGGGAACGCATAAGCCCGCATCAGGTTGGACCGCGTGAGGTACTCGTTGGCCGAGTACACGCCCCCCAGGTTCTCGCCCGGGATGCCCATGAACACGGGCAAACCCGCGCCCACGCCCAAAAACACGGCGTGGTACCCCTCTTGCTCGAACAGCTCGTCCAGGGTAATCGACTTGCCGATCACCTGGTTCAGCTCCAGGCGCACGCCCAGGCGGCAGAGGTACTGGACCTCTTCTTCCACGATCGCCTTGGGGAGGCGGAACTCGGGGATGCCGTACATCAGCACGCCGCCCGGCTTGTGGAAGGCCTCGAAGATCGTGACCTCGTGCCCCAGGAGGATGAGGTCGCCGGCCACGGTCAAGCCGGCGGGCCCGGAGCCGACCACGGCCACCCGCTTGCCGGTGGGCGGGGCTTTGGGCGGCAGGTCGGCCGCGGGGTGCTGGCGCTCGAAGTCGGCAACAAAGCGTTCCAGCCGGCCGATGGCCGCCGGCTCCCCCTTCTTGCCCAGCACGCAGCGCTGTTCGCACTGGGTTTCCTGCGGGCAAACCCGGCCGCAGACCGCCGGCAGGCAGTTGGTCTCCTTGATCTTGCGGGCGGCTTCGGCGAACTTGCCTTCGGCCACCAGGGCCACGAAGGCGGGGATGTCGATCCCCACCGGGCAGCCCAGCACGCACAACGGCCGCTTGCAGCGGAGGCAGCGCCGGGCTTCTTCCTGCGCCTGTTCCGGGGTGTAGCCCAGGGGCACCTCCTGGAAGTTGTGGATGCGCACGGCCGGGTCCTGCTCGGGCATCGGCACCCGGGCCGTCGAGCGATTACGTACGTCGTGCATCATAGGGCAACGCCAGAATAACTGCCGTCAAGCGCAAACCGCAGGGCTAGCGCCGGGGCCACCCCGGTGGTCCAGCCGCCGGCCATCACGCCAGCGCCTCCAGACCCGCCTGGCCATGCTGCGCCAGATACCGTTCCAGCGAGCACTGTTCCTCGCGGGCATAGGTTTTCTGCCGGCCGAGCACTTCGTCCCAATCGATCTGGTGGCCATCGAACTCCGGGCCGTCGCTGCACGTAAACCGCGCCTGCCCCTGGAGGTTCACCCGGCAGCCGCCGCACATGCCCGTGCCATCGACCATCACCGTGTTGAGGCTCACCACGGTCTTGACCCCGAAGGGGCGGGTGACCTCGCAGCAGGCCTTCATCATCACGGCCGGGCCGATGGCATACACGCAGCCGATATGCCGCTGGGTGTCTTGCTGGAGCCATTCGGCCAGCGGGGCGGTCACCAATCCGTGTCGGCCGGCCGACCCGTCGTCGGTGGTCACGATGTGCTCGTGGCTGACGGCGGCGAGCTTTTCGGTCCAGAACAGCAACGGGCGGGTCCTGGCGCCCTGGATGGTGACCACCCGGGCGCCGAGGTCGCGGAAGGCCCGGGCGATGGGAAACACCGGTGCGGCGCCCACGCCGCCGGCCACCATAAGCACGGTGTGGCATGGCTCCAGATGCGAAGGGTGGCCCAACGGCCCGATCAGGGCATAAAACTCGTCTCCCGCTCCCAGGCGTGCCAGCTTCAGGGTGCTGGTGCCCACCACCATCATCACCAGGGTGATGGTGCCGGCGGACCGGTCGAAATCGGCGATGGTCAGCGGGATGCGTTCTCCGCGCTCGTCGGCCATGACGATCACGAAATGGCCGGGCTGGGCCTTGCGCGCGATCCGAGGTGCTGCCACGAGGTATTCGAAGATTCGCGGGGCCAGCTCCCGCTTTTCGAGGATTCTGCTCATCGCCCGCCGATAACTCCTCCCGGTAGGACACCGCCGCGCGGCATCTAGAGTTTGAGTGTACCGGCTACGAGGGGGAAATGCCACTGGCCGCAGAAGGGTCGCTTGCCCAAGCCGCCAATGCCGGTTCCGCGGCGGCGGGCACGCCGTCGGTTTTCGGCTGGGCCCCGGAAACCCGGTTCATTGCGCCCGCATCAGGCCATGCTTTCCCACGCGACTTCCCAACCTGCGCGCCCAAGGCCCCTTGGCCATGCCAGCCGTTTGGCCGTTGCCCAGGGTTTGCGGTGCTTGTATCCTTGGTCTTCTATTTTCGCCCCGTACTGCCCGGCCGGGGTGTGCTGAACAACCGCAGTGGGCTTGGGAATATGTCCGTTTCGGAGAGCAGCTATCGGAAGCGGCCTGGCGGCGGGGCAGCCTTGGGCGCTGTCGCGCCCGCCATGCCTGAGGTGCCGGGCACGGCCGCGGTGCTGGCCGCGGTGGCCGCCCTGACGACGGGCTGGCTGGCCTCGGGGGCTTTGGGGCCCCTAGCGATGCCGCTGCGCAGCGGGCTGGGCTGGTTGGGATGGGCGATCATGGTGGCAGCGGGCTGGCCAGCGGGCCAGCCCTTGCGGCCCCTCACCCGCCCCGTGGCAGCCAGCCTGGTGGGGGTGCTTGCGGCACTGGTTCTACTGGCAGCCCGCAGCGACGCCGCCGGCGTGCTGGGCACGGCAGTGGGTGCCGCGGCCCTCGCCTCGTGGCGAAAGGGGGCCGATCGCCGGGCAATGCTCCTGGTAGCCTGGGCCCTGGGCGTGCTGGGCATCTACCGCGCGGCGGTGCTGAGCATTCCGGCGGTTTGGCTCGGAGCCGAGCAACTGGCCCGCGGGTTGGGCCACTTCGCTGCGGCAGTGGCAGGCCGGCCTGTGGCCCTCGGGCCCGCGTATGCGGGGCTCGACCTCCTCTTGGCAATGTTCTGTGTATATCTGGGCTGGGTGTGGGAAGGGGGGCGGCCGTGGTGGCGCCGGGCAGCTACTGGGCTAGTCTGTATGGCCGGGGTTCATCTGGGTTACCTGCTCGTACTGGCCTCCAGCGCCGAGCTGCGGGCGGCGCTGCCTGTGCCGCAACTGCCGGCGGTCCAGACGCGGTACATTCCGCCGCCCTGGCATTGGAGCGATTTGCTGCGGGCCGCAGTGCCCTGGAACCTCCCCTTGCTGGCTGCCGCGGGGCACCTGGCCGTCATGGCCCTCTGGTTCCGCTGGACCGCATGGCGCGTTCCGGCAACGACCGCATCCGCAGGGTTCTTAAGGTGGGCGCCATGGCTGCGGCAAAGCCCGGTCGGGTGGGCAAGCCCGGCGGTGGCGGCTGCGGTCCTTGCCATGCTGGTGGCCTGGACCTCGCCGGTAGGCACTCTCGCAGGAAAATCGGTACTGGCGCTGGACTTGCCGAGCGTGGACTGGAGCGTGCCGGAGCCTGGCCGGTTCGGCCGCGCATCCGGCGAAGGTTTTGGCACCTTGCCGCGACTGGTCGAGAGCCTGGGGGCGGGTTTTCGGCGGTCGCGCGACCTGTCCGAGGCAGACCTCGCCACCGCCGATGTCCTCGTGGTGCTTCCGCCCGCAAGGCCTTTGCCTTCGGAACTGATCCAGCGGATATGGCACTATGCGCGCTCCGGAGGGGCCGTGTTGGTCGTGGCCGAACCCTCGGTCCATGAAGGCGAACTTTCGAGCCTGTTTGCCGATCTGCTGGCACCGGCGTCCATTCGGGTGCGGTTCGACGTGGCGACGGCCGTTTGTGCCCATTGGGAAGATAGCCTCCAGGCCGCACCGCACCCGGCCATCGTCGGCCTCTCGTGGGGCCGAAACCGCCTGGGATTGGGGCAAGCGGCATCGCTGGAGATCGCGTGGCCGGCCCGGCCGCTTCTGGTGGGCCGATTCGGCTGGAGCGACCCGGGTGTCGATGCCCTGCTGACGGGCCGGCATCGCTTGGAGCCGGGCGAGCGGCTGGGCGAACTTGTGTTGGCGGCCGAACAACCCGCAGGCCGCGGTACGGTGGTGGTGCTGGCCGATTCCCGGCCGCTGACTAACGAAGGCATCCCGTACTCCTACGAGTTCGTTGGGCGATTGCTGGCGTATCTTGCCAACCGCCCGCCCACACCGCAGGCGCCGTGGCGCGGGGCGTTGGGGTTCATCTGCGCCGGGTTACTGGTGGGGATGCTTGCATTTCGGCCCGAGCCGTGGCGATTGGGCGTGGCGGCAGGGATGCTAGCCCTGGCCCTCGAGGGTTTGCACGCCTGGGGTGCGATGGCCTCGCACCTGGTGCCCGGCACGCAAGGCGCCGGCCCGCCGATCGCCGTGGTCGATGGCTCGCACCTGGAGCCGTTCAGCGATCATCCCTGGAACGCCCAGGGCATTACGGGCTGGAATCTGAACCTGCTGCGCAGCGGCTGGCTGCCGGTGGTGGCGTCCGAATGGGACGCGGAACTGATCGAGCGGGCCGAGGTGTTGGCGCTTGTGGCACCGCGCCGGCCGTTTTCCGCTTCCGAGCGGGCCGAGGTTCAGGCATTTCTGGAGCGCGGCGGCACGGTGCTGGCGTTTGCGGGAGCCGATCAGGCCGAGGCGCTGCGCCCCCTGCTCGAACCGTTTGGCATCGTGGTGCCGGCGGCCTATCGGCGGCCTGACCGCCCCATGCGCGAGCCCGCCCCTATGGGCCGCTATCCGCCCCTGAAAAGCGAGGAATACTACGAGGTGCTCCGCTTCGTGGACCGCCGGGGGGAAGAAAGCGCGGTGGCGTTTTTCGCCCGCTGGCCCTTCGAATGTCCGCCAGAATATGTTGAGGTGCAAGACTACGAGGGCCGACCGGCAGTGGCCATGGTGCCGGTGGGCCAGGGCCAACTGGTGTTCATCGCCGACGGGGGCCTGCCGCTCAACAGCGCCTTGGAAGACGCCGAAGGGACCATGGTAGGCGGAGCCCGGGAAAACGCGGGCTTTGTGCGATGGCTCTTGAAGCGGAGCACCGCTGGTGCGGCACCCCGGCCCGGATTGGCCAAGCCGGGATCGGGTTCGCCCGGACCGAGTTCGCCCGGACCAGCCCAACCGGGAGCGGCCCCGCCCCGAGGGGCTTCAACCGGGCCCGATGCCCCCCAGCCTGCGCCTCAGGGGCCCCCTGGCGAAGGAGGCCGGCCATGATCCGCATGTGGCTGGGCATGGGCGTGCTTGCCGGCTCCTGGCTTTTCGGGCTGGGATGGTTCCACAGCGCCTCGTGGCCAGCGTGGGCGCTGGCCACGGCCATTGGCGCCGGGCTGCTGGCAGGCACCCCTGTGCCGGCGTGGTCGCCGGGCCAGCGGTACTGGGCCGCACTGTTGGTGCTGCCGGCCGCCGCATTCTTCCCCTGGCCCTATCGCGCCGGGCCAGTGGCGTGTATCGTGGGACTGCTATTGCCGCTGGTGCCCCCCGGCCGGCGGTGGCAAACCCCGGTCGCCCACGCGCTTGTGGCGGCCGGAATGGTGCTGGTTGCCCAGGCCGGCGTACTATCCGGCTACCTGGCTTGGACCGCCCGCAGCCACGAACTGCCCAGCGTTCTGGCCGGCCTGCTGGCCACGCTCCTTCGGCTGTGGGGCGCCGATGCCGCGGCCAGCGGCTCCGAGGTGGCATTGCGATCGTTCCGGGCCGTCCACCCCTTGGCCGTTACCCGCGAACTCGTTTTCGATCCTGCGTCGTTGGCCTTCTTGGCCGGGGGCCTGGTCCTTCTGGCCTTGCACGCCGTGGCGATGGCGCCGGGGAGCCGGTCGCAATTCTGGGCGGGCAAAGCCAGCAGGCTGCTTGCCGCAGTCGCCGTCTGGCTCCCGCTGCGTGCCGCCTTGTTGGCTGCG
>JBBIQF010000212.1:0-10355 GCA_037442445.1 Planctomycetaceae bacterium | reverse complement strand
ACCCGGCGTGAACGCCGGGCCTACTGGCCGCCTGCGGCGGCAAACGCCCGTGAACGGGCGTCGGCACTCGGGCGGCCGCAGCGGGTCCTTCCGGGCCTGCCTCTTTGTCCCGCTGTTGGTCCGGCTCGTAGCCCCGACCACTTGGCCTGGCGTCACGCCATATCCGGCGCTCCCCAATCCCCGCCTTCTGTAATCCCCCCAAAACCCATTTTGGGATAGGCTCTTAACCGCCTCCCGCCTTGTCCGCCTTGTGCGACACGAGCGCCTTGAGGTCGCGGCGGGGCGACTGCCAGGCTTTGCGCACCGCGGCCTGGACCGCGCGGAGCACCGCCTGATAATCGGGGTCTTGCGGCCCGGCGTACACGGCCTGGCTGCACCGGCGATGCGCCTGCCCTTGCGGCCCCAGGGGCGACACCAGGAAGCGGCTCCGCTCGGGCTGCACGAGGTCGATCCAATCCAGCCGGCTCACCTGCCCCGGCGTATGGCAGCCGGAACACCGCCGCGTGTGCACCGCCACGAGTTGGGCTGAAAGCTCCGCATCGTTGGCCAGATCGTAAGGAGGCTCGGGCAGGCGTTTGTTGATGAAGCCGTCGTGGTACGGGCCGTTGGCATCGATCCAGGTGACCAGCCGGTGCCAGTCCTCCTTGCTGAGTTGGACGCGGCGGCTGCACGGCCCGGTGCGAATGGCTTCGACCAGCTTGCTGCGGTGCGAGCCGAACTCCAGGGGCTGGGTGATCCGGGCGTCGTCGCCCACGTTGGACCGGGCGATGAGCTTGCGTTCCAGGATGGTGTCGTAGGCCCGGTTATGGCGGGCGGTCAATCCGCCGGAGAAATCCAGTCCCGCGGCGGGCCGCGCGCCGCTGTGGCACTGCACGCAATGCTGGTCGAACACCGGCTGCACATCGCGCAGGAAGCTGATGGGGGCATCGCCCCAGGGCGGGGGCACGGGGTCCCGCGGCTCCTTGGCCGAGGCCATGGGCAGCGCCGGTATGGCCCCGGCTTCCTCGCGGGTCTCGTGGCAGCCCACGCAGCCCCGCACCTCGCCGGGCTGGAAGCTGATGAAGGACCGCATGCGGCGCAGTTCCATGTAGTTTTCGTCGAGGATCTGGAAGTACACCGCCTCGTCGGCCGGCACGCGGAAGTGCACGCTGCCGTCGGGCTCGACCGGCACCTCGCCCAGCACCCGCACCGGGTTCCAGTTGATCATCACCGCTTTGACATCGGGTTCGTAGCGCTGGCCGCCGTAGGTGTTGCAGTACGGCCAGGCCACACCCTGCGAGATGCGCAGGTACTTGATCCGCTTGGGATCCACGCCGGGCACACCTTTGCCGATATTGGACACCGCCAGCGTGGCGTAGGGGACTTTGGGGTCGGTCATATCGGGGAGGATGGGCGGCCGGGGCCGCGGCCGCAGCGGGATGGGCGTAAAACACGAAATATCCGGGTCGCGATACAAGAGTTCTTTCGTGCCGAACACGTCGATCAGATACAGCGCGTAGCCCTTCTCGTCGCACTCGCCTGCCACGCGGTATTCGCCGCGGTAGGTGGAAGAGACCAGGAAATGCGTCTCCGACAGCGGCCAGGGGGTCATGTAATAGCCGCCTGTGCCGGGCACGCCCCCTTCGGTCACGGCCGAGCCGGACATGCCTCCTTCCGGCGGCAGCACGCCTGGCGTAACGATGCGGATCGCCCGCGGGCTGTTCATTCCCTGGCGTGGGTCGATGATGATCACCGGCCCGGCCGGCAGCGTGTGATGCCCTGTGGCGATGCCCACCAGCCGGTGGCTATTGGGGATCGAGCGGCAGTCCTCGACCGCCCAGGGGTCGTTCAGGTGCTGTTTGAACAGGGCATCGGCGCCTGTGCCGTCCGGCCGGATGGTCCACAGCGACTGGATGTGCGCCCAACCCCGCTCCAGGTATTCCCAGCGGGTGTAGCCGATGGTGCCGTCGGCCAGGGTATGCGGCAGGTAGTCGCCGTCCTTGGTCACGCTCAGGCGGCGGACGTTCGTGCCATCGGGGCGCATGACGTACAGGTTGGTCGAGGTCTCGTCCTTGTCGTACTCGTTGCACTGGAGCGAATAGCCGCACCGTTCCGAGACGAAGCAGATATCGCCATTGGGCAGATAGGTGGGGTCCAAGTCGCTCCACGGGCCCGAGGTCAACTGGCGCAAGTGGGTGCCGTCGATATGCATCTCGAAGATATGGATCGGCTCCTCTTCCAGGCGCAGGCGGAAGCTCTGCGAGCGGTCCAGCCAGCCTGCGGGTGGCTCGTGGCTCTTGGCCTTGGCGTATCCGAACACCACGCGCGTGGCATCCCACCACAGGTCCATGCCGTGCACATGGCCGGGCCCCAGCCGGCCGTTGATCAATGTGCGGACCTGCCCTTCTTCCTCGGGCCCGGCGAGGGCGAGGATGCAGATGTCGCCGCCGGGGCGGGAGACCCAGGGCATGTGGTTCAGGCACACATCGGGGTACGACTGCTGGGTGAATCGCTTGAGAAACAGCAATTCTTTGAACTGCATGGCAGGATGGGCGAAGGCGGCGCGCCGCGCGGCCCAGCGGGCCTGGCGGTACAGCTCGGCGCGGGCTTGGGGATCGGGGCCTTCGGCCCGTTCCCGGGCGGCCAAGGCGGCAGCCCGGCTGCGGAGTTCCGCCAGTTCAGCGGCCGAGGCACCCAGCCGCTCCGCCCGATCGAGCGTCTCCTGGACCGGGTGCACGTAGAACACCCGGCCCTGGCGCCACTGGGCATCGCCGTAGCGAAGGGTAGCGATGACGGCCGCGGCCCCTTCCTCCTCGATGCTGAACTCCACGGCCACCGAGCCGGGCCGCTCGACCCGCTGGCGGAGCACCTCGCGCCCCACCGGCCGGCGCAGGGTGAACACCATGGTTTCGACCCGCAGTTCGGCCGGGGGTGCCGCGGCCTGATCGGCCTGAAGGTCCAAGACCAGCCGATTCTTGCCGAACCCCAACCGCGGCGTCTCGGGCCAGGCGATCCGCCACGGCTGGCCCCCTTCGATCAGCACCGGCCGGCTGTGGTAGGCCGTAAATCGGTCCGGAAAACCGCCAAGCAGCCCTTGCAGCGGCAGGGCCAGTTCTACGGTGGTGATGCCCGCGTGGCGGCGGAAGGCGGCCTGCTCGGAGGGTAGCGGCCGGCCGTTGGCCAGGATGGCAAGCTCCTGGCCCCTAGCGGCCAGGTTCACCGCCACCGCACCGAGGGTGCACAGGGGCCCGCCCCGCGACCACGGGCTGCGGCTGCTCTGGTCGGCCGGCCGGCCCAGGGCCAGGTTCTTCTGCGCATCGGCCGGGCCATACACCTCCACCTCGTCAAAATGCAAGAACACCGGCGTCGCGCTGGGAATCTGAATCCGCACATATCGTGCCTCGGGGAGCGCCGCCGGTTTGCCCGCCCCTGCCGGACCGCCCGCTGCGGCCGAAAAATCGACCACAAGCGGGTTGCCGTCCCGAATGCCGCCGAACGGCTTGCCCGGGTGCTGGTACACCCTGTGCCACACCTTGCCATCGTCGGAAAGGAGAATCACCAGCCGGTCGGCGTTGTGCAGCCCCGGCGGATAGTCGAGCCGGTTGTACACCACGACTCGCCTGATCGGCTGTCGGCTGCCCAGGTCCACCTGCCACCAGGGGTTGGGCTCCAGATTGGTGTGGAACCCGTAACGCCCGTTCTTGTGGCCATCGACCGCCCCGCCGGCATCCTGGGCGGTGGTCGGCGGGCCGAAGCACGCCTCGGCCCAGGTGGGAAATGTGGCGCCGACATACAGCCGTTGCCCGTCGTGGAGCAACCGGAACGCGGGCTGCACTTGCTCGTCGGCCGGCCCCAGCGGCGGCACCGCGGCCTGCTGCCAGGCCGGCTCGTCCAGCCGGCCGTCCACCACCGGCACGCCGGCCCGAGGAATCCGCAGCCGATTCGAGTCGGAAGAGCTGTCGGCCCCCGGCCAAAGGAGTTCCCCTTCCGCAAAGCGCACCAGCCCCGCCCGGCGAATCTGCTCCACCCGGGCGTGGTCCTGCTGTTGCCAGTCGGCCTCGATCCGCTGGCGGAACGGCGGGCCGAGTGCCCACGCCGCGCCTGCCAACGCAATCCACAACGCCAGCGCCCAAACACTGAATATCCTCGTCATGTGCCGCTGCTCCGCTGGGAAAGACGCCGTCAGAGGACAATCGCGGACGATTGCTGCGCAATCTAATGCCCGGCCCTTGGGGTTTCAAGCCTTTATCCGGGTGTGCTTGCACCCGCCTGGCGTGTAACGCGTGTGAGGCCGGTGCTGTGGGGGCATCGGCGTGGATGCGGGGCATCCGCTACCGGGTGCCGGCCGAGGCCTGTGCACGCCAAGCACCCACGCTGGCGCTTGGTTCCGCGGTGCTAGAGCCTATCTTAGAATGTGGATCCTGTTGGTGGTTGGGACCCGATGCTGCCGTTAGGCAAACCAGGCGCACGCCGCGGGGTTGGAAGATAGGCCCGTTTACGGGCCTTGCCGCCGACAGGCGGCCCGTAGGCCCGGCCTTCAGGCCGGGTTCGGCCGCCGCGGCGTCTGCTTGCGAATCGCCTGCAATGTCAGCCCGCTTCAGGGGGCTCCTCCGTGGGCCGGAGCCTGTACGCCCATCTGCCGCGTCGACAGCCCAGCGATTGCGCTTTGGCCGGCGTAATGAGGAGACCCGTAAACGGGTCTGACAGGGGGCCCTTCGCGACCAAATTAGACGAGGATTGATGCCGGCCCGGCGCACCCCGGCGCTGGCGCCGGGCCTTGTGGCGGCCTGCGGCGGCAAACGCCCGTAAACGGGCGTTGGGTAAACGGCTAGCCACACCGGGCCCTTACGGACCCGGCTCGTGGGCCCGGCTCATCGGCCAGCCTCGTGGGCCCGGCGGCGGGCCATTTCCGACGTTCCTTAGGTCCTGTGCTCGGTAACTCACAGCACTCATTCCGGGATATGCTCTCATACCAGGGGTACCAGCCACGCCCCCAGCAGGCTCGCGCCCAGGCCGGTCACCGCCAGGACGATCAAGAGCGGGGTCCATGTGCGGAGCGACTCGGTTTCCGTCAGGCCGCCCATCTTGGCGAAAATCCAAAATCCGCTGTCGTTCATCCAGGAGCCCACCAGCGATCCGCAGGCGATGGTGGTGGCCAGGTACACGACGTGGTAGCCCAGCGAGCCGGAGGTGGCGCCCATCGCCGCAAACATCGAGGCCGTCGTCATGATGGCCACGGTGCTGGAGCCCTGGGCGGTCTTCAGTACGGCGGCCACGGCGAATGCGGCCAGCAGCGTGAGGAAAGGCGGGAGTTGCCCGCCCGGAAAGACCGCCTGCACGGCATCCTTGATCCCGGCTTCGCGGAGCATGGCCCCGAACGCCCCGCCCGCGGCCGTGATAAGAATGATCACGCCGGCGCTGGAAAGGGCGTCCTCGGTCAGGGCGGCCAACTGCCGCAGTTTCAGCCCTCGCTTGGCCATCACGGTGCCCATCGCGATGACGGCCGAGATCAACAGGGCCAAATTGGCGTTGCCCAGCACCGCCGCGACCCGCAAGACCGGGCCCAGCCAGGCCGAGTCCCCTGCGCCCGCCCAAAGCCCGGTCAGCGTGTTGGCCGAGATCAGCGCCACCGGCAACAGCACGGGCAAGAGCGCCAGCCACAGCGGCGGCAGCTCGTGGTCTTGCAGCGGCTCGGGGTCGGGCTGCCCCCCCAGCGGGCGCATGGGAAGGTCCATCAGCCGGTTCATCAGCCGGCAGGTGGCCAGCCCGGCCACCGCCATGGGCAGGCCGATTGCCGTCCCCACCACGATCATCACGCCCATGTCGATCCCTAGGCGCTCGGCCATGAAAAGCGGCCCGGGAGTCGGCGGCACGAGGGTGTGGGTGATGGCTCCCCCGGCCCCGATGGCCGTCACGTACAGTACGTAGTTCTTCCGCGTGCGGAGCCACAGCGACCGGGCCAGCGGCACCAACAGGTAGAAGACCGTATCGAAAAAGACGGGGATGGCCAGCACGAACCCGCTGGCACACAGGGCCGTGGCGGCACGCTTCTCCCCCAAGACACGCAAGAACGACCGCACAATCCGGTCGGCCCCGCCACTGTGCATCAGGCAGTTGCCCACGATGGCCGCCAGCGCAATCACCACCCCGATGCTCCCGGCCGTGGAGCCGAACGCCTCGGCCACACGCTTGATCTTCTCCTCGATCGGCCCCGGCGCCAGCAGGCTCACGAGCATGGCCGAGGCGATCAGGGCCACGAAGGCGTGGACCCGCAGCGCCAGGATCAACCCCAGCACCTTGGCCAGCCCGATGCCCAGCACGACGAACGGGTAGGAATGTCCCATCGAAAACTCCCGGGCCAAGGGCCTCTAGCAACATGCCACGCCCTAGTGTAGAGGCCTTCCCGGCGGGCTGCAATTACAGGCCTGCACTTCCCATAGCAGCCGGGCCGGCCACGCCGCCGCGCCGGCCAGGTACTGCGATCAGAACCTGCGGGTGCAAGGCGGCCGCCCTTGCGGCTATAATGCCCCGCTTGAGCAAGTCGTGTCAAAGTCCGAAGGAGGCGTTATGCGTTGGAGCGTGGTTGCAGTGCTGGTGGCAAGCGGGACGGCCGTGCTGGCAGCGGAAAAGCTCCAGTATCCGCCCACCCGGCGCGTGGACCATGTCGATGTGTACCACGGGGTGAAGGTGCCGGACCCCTACCGTTGGCTGGAGGCCGACATCCGCACCTCGCCCGAAGTGGCCGAATGGGTCGCCGCCCAAAACAAGCTCACTTTCGGCTGGCTGGCTGCGATTCCCCAGCGCGAGAAGATCAAGCAGCGGCTGACCGAGCTGTGGAACTACGAGCAGTATTCGTCGCCCTTCAAAGAAGGGGGGCGCTACTTCTATCTCAAGAACGATGGCCTCCAGAACCAGGCGGTATTGTACGTGATGGAGTCGTTGGACGGCCCGCCCCGCGTGCTGTTGGACCCCAACCGCTGGTCCAAGGACGGCACGGTGGCGCTTTCCGGGCTTTCGGTGAGCGACGACGGCAAGTACCTGGCCTATGGCCGGGCCGAGGCCGGCTCCGACTGGACCACCTGGTACATCCTGGAGATCGACACCGGCCGGCAGTTGCCCGACGAACTCCGCTGGACCAAGTTCACCGATGCCGCCTGGACCAAGGATTCGCGCGGCTTCTTCTATACCCGCTACGAGGAGCCCCGCAAAGGCGAGGAGTACCAGGCCCTCAATTTCAACAACAAGGTCTATTACCACCGCCTGGGCACCTCCCAGAGCGAAGATGTGCTGGTGTATTACCGCCCCGAGCACCCCGAGTGGTTCTACATGCCGGAGGTTACCGATGACGGCCGGTACCTGGTGATCACCATCGGCATTGGCACCGACGACCGGTACCGGGTGGTGGTCAAGGACCTGGCCGAGCCGCTGGCGATGCCGTTGGACCTGGTGGACCGCTTCGAGCACGATTTCACGCTGGCCGGCAGCGACGGCCCGGTGCTGTATTTCCGCACCAACCTCGATGCCCCGCGGCGGCGGGTGATTGCCATCGATCTGCGCCGGCCGCAGCGGCCCCCCTGGAAAGAGATCGTGCCCCAGGCCGAGGCGACCCTGGAACAGGTGACCCTGGTGGGCAACCTGCTGGTGGCCATGTATCTGAAGGACGTGCTGCCGCAGGTGAAGCTGTTCACGCTCGATGGCCGGCTGGTGCGCGAGGTGCAGTTTCCGGGCATGGGGTCGGCCCGGGGTTTCGGCGGGCGGCGGACCGATACCGAGACGTTCTACTCGTTTTCCAGCTTCGCCACCCCACCTAGCATCTACCGCTACGACCTCATCACCGGCCAGAGCCGGCTGCTCCGCCGGGCGGAGGTGAAGTTCCGCCCCGAGGACTACGAGGTCCAGCAGGTCTTCTACCGCAGCAAGGATGGCACGCGCGTACCCATGTTTCTGGCCTATCGCAAGGGGCTCAAACGCGACGGGGCCAATCCCACGCTGCTATACGGCTATGGCGGGTTCAACATCTCCATCACGCCCAGCTTTTCCGTGCCCCGCCTGGCGTGGATGGAGATGGGGGGCGTGCTGGCCGTGGCCAACATCCGCGGCGGCGGCGAATATGGCGAGGCCTGGCACCAGGCCGGCACCAAACTCAAGAAACAGAATGTGTTCGACGACTTCATCGCGGCGGCCGAGTGGCTCATCGCCAACCGCATCACCCGGCCCGACAAGCTCGCCATCCAGGGGGGCAGCAACGGCGGCCTGCTGGTCGGCGCGGTCATGACCCAACGCCCCGAGCTGTTCGGCGCCTGCCTGCCCGCCGTGGGCGTGATGGACATGCTCCGCTTCCACAAGTTCACCGAAGGCCGCCTGTGGGTCGATGACTACGGCTCGGCCGATAATCCCGAAGAGTTCAAAGCCCTGTACGCCTATTCCCCCTACCACAATATCAAGCCCGGCACCCGCTACCCGGCGACGCTGATCACCACGGCCGATACCGACGACCGCGTGGTGCCCGGCCACAGCTTCAAGTTCGCCGCCGCGCTGCAAGCCGCCCAGGCCGGCGATGCGCCGGTGCTCATCCGCATCACCACCCGCGCAGGCCACGGGGCCGGCAAACCCACCCTCATGCGCATCGAAGAAGCCGCCGACGAGTGGGCGTTCCTCGTCAAGGTACTGAAGGTCGGGGAGGACGGGGAAGGACGAAGGACGAAAGACAAATGACGAATGTCGAAGGAAGCAGCAATGACCAAGCAGCAATGACCAAGCACCAATGACCAGGCAGCAATGACCAAAACCAAGAGCGAGCCGGGGGGTTTCGCGCGCTAGGTCCTGCCCGCCCAGTTGGGCCTCGCAACCGAAATACCGCACGGCATTGTAATAGCAGATGTCGCGCACCATGCCCCCCACCAGGTCGAAGTCCCGCGGCAACAGCCCGGCGTCCATATCGCGGCCCAGCAGATTGCACAAGATGCGCCGGAAGTACTCGTGCCGCGTGTAGGAAAGGAACGATGGGCTGTCGGTCAGCATCCCCACGAACCGGCTCAATAGGCCCAGGTTCGAGAGCGTGTTCAGGTGCTGTTCGATGCCGTCCTTCTGGTCCAGAAACCACCAGGCGCTGCCCCACTGGATTTTTCCGGGGGTACGGCCGTCCTGGAAGTTGCCGATCATCGTGGCCAGCATGGCGTTGTCGGCCGGGTTGAGGTTGTACAAGATGGTGCGGGCCAGGCGGTCCTGCCGATCCAACCGGTCGAGGAACCGGGCCAGCGGCCGGGCATAAGGCCCGTCGGCGATCGAGTCGAAGCCGGTGTCGGGCCCCAGCGACTGCCAGCGCCGGGTGTTCGTGTTGCGCAGCGCGCCGATGTGGAACTGCTGGGTCCAGCCCCGCTGGTGGTCCATCAGGGCGAACTCGTAGAGCAGGGCCGACTTGAAGCGTGCGGCGTCGGCCGGCTCAAGCCCCACGCCCCGCCGCAGGCGGGCAAAGGCAGCACGCACCTCGGACAGGGTGTAATCCTCGGCCGGAACGGTCTCCAGCCCGTGGTCCGAAAGCCGGCACCCCATCGCGTGGAAATACTCATGCCGCCGGCCGAGGGCTTCCAAAAAGGCATCGTAATGCCGGATTTCCATCCCGGCAGCCTGCTCCAGCCGATGCACCCAGGCGTTGAAGGCCTCGACCGGTTCGACCGCCATGGCCCGGTCCGGCCGAAACGTGGGCAGTACCCGCACCGCCAGCGATGGGTCGGCGGCCATCTTCCGGTGCTCCTCCAGCGAATCGGTGGGGTCGTCGGTGGTGCAGACCAGCACCACGTTCATCTGCCGGAGGATGCCGCGGCAGGAGAACTCGGGCTGGGCCAGGCGGGCGTTGCACTCGTTCCAGATGCCCCGGGCGGTCTCGGGCCCCAGCAAGCGATCCGAAATGCCCAGCGGCCGCTTCAACTCCATGTGCGTCCAATGGTACAGCGGGTTGCGGAGCGTCTTGGGGACCGTCTGGGCCCAGGCCAGGAACTTCTCCTCGTCCGAAGCGTCGCCGGTGATGTAGCGCTCGTCCACGCCATTGGCCCGCATCGCCCGCCATTTGTAATGATCGCCCGCCAGCCAAATCTGGGTGAGATTGGCGAAGCGGCGGTCCTCGGCCATGTCGCTGGGCGGCAGGTGGCAGTGATAGTCCACGATGGGCAGCTCTTTGGCATACTCGTGATACAGCCGCACGCCGCTGGGCGTCTTCAGCAGGAAGTTCTCGGTAATCAGCACGTCAGCCATCCGCGAAACACCTCCTTCCCGTAGCCTCTTGTAGAATGCGTGCTTTGCACGCACGCGGAACGTCGAAATGACGAATGTCGAAAGACAAATGACGAACGGCAAATGACCAAGTACCAATGACCAAG
>JBBIQF010000211.1:9193-10443 GCA_037442445.1 Planctomycetaceae bacterium | reverse complement strand
CACGTCATCCTCTGGCCCCTTGCGGCTGCTGGCACCGGGCCCTTGCGCGCCTAGACGGCTGCTGTGCGCCGGCCCGCCGGCGCCCTATGATGTCGGGCGGCAGTTTGCGGTAGCCGCGCTTGCGCTACCCAACCGTATTGCCTGCCACGAGGAGTCCATCCCATGCGACGCACCCTATCGCTTGTGGTAGCCTGTGCCCTGGCCATGCCCCTTGCGGCAACGGGCGGGGAGCCGGCCAGCCCCGCAAAACCTCCTGCCAAGAAACTCATCGAGTGGGGCTGGGACGAACCCGATACCGCGTTCATGCGCCAGCACATCGCCTCGATGGAAGAGATGCCCTTCGACGGGCTGGTGTTCCATGTTACCAGCGCCCGGGGCGGCAATCTCACGTGGGAGATGTGGGGCACGCGGCGCTTCGAGCGCAGCGAGTTCGACCATGCGGTGGCGGACCTGCGGGCCACGCCGTTCCGCCGGCTGGCCGAGCGATTCCTTCGCGTCAATGTTACCCCCGGCCGGGTCGACTGGTTCGACGACGCTGCCTGGGCCGTGGTGCGCAACAACATGCAGGTGGCCGCCCAGGTGGCCCGCGACGGCGGGTGCAAAGGCTTCATGTTCGATGTCGAGCAGTACGAAGGCCAACTGTTCCACTACGCCAAACAGGCCCATCGTGCCACCAAGCCGTTTGCCGAGTATCAGGCCATGGTCCGAACGCGCGGCGCCCAGTGGATGCAGGCCGTGGCGGGCCAATACCCCGACATCACCATCCTCTTGACCTTCGGCTATTCGATTGCCCAGCCCCGCGGCGCGGCCAAAGATCGGTCCGAAGTGCCTTACGGGCTCTTGGCCGACTTTCTGGATGGCATGTTGGAGGCCTGCCCGGCCGGGGTGCGATTGGTCGATGCTTGGGAGTCCTCCTATCCGTATCGCGAGGCCTCGCAGTTCCGCCAGGCGTACCAGACCATCAAGGAGCGGTCGGCCGCCTGGTCGGCCGTGCCCGACAAGTATCGGCAGCACGTCTCGGCCGGCTTCGGCCTGTGGATGGACTGCAACTGGCGCTCGCGGGGCTGGAACACTAGCGACTTTTCCAAGAACCATTTCACCCCGGAGCAGTTCGCCGAAGCGCTCCGCCTGGCATTGACCACTGCAGACGAGTACGTGTGGGTCTATACCGAACAGCCCCGGTGGTGGACCCGGCAGCAATTGCCTAAAGAATACGTCGAGGCGGTTCGGGCGGCCCGCAAAGCCGCGGG
>JBBIQF010000211.1:0-9183 GCA_037442445.1 Planctomycetaceae bacterium | reverse complement strand
TTGCTTGCCAGGGGCAGACCGCAAGCGTGTAGGGGTCGTGCTTTCGGCGTGGCAGATGGACGCACAGCCCGCAGCCAATGCAGCGTTGGGCATCCACCTGGCAGGGTTCGCACAGGCCAGGGGCCAGGGCCTGGCCAGCCACGCGAACGATGCAATCCACCGGGCAGACCTCGATGCACGCCCCGCAGCCGGTGCAGCGATCGACATCGATCACCGCCACGCGGCGCGAAGGCTTTTTTCGCGGGGCGTGAGGTTGCATGATAACGGTGGGCAGTACTGCAAATCGGCAGGCCGAACCGGCCGCATGCGCCTAGGAGGCCATGCAAGCCAGGGTGGCCAGGAAGGCGATCCAAGCGACCAGGGCCAGGCTGGCCAATACCAAGAGCCAGCGGGCCCAAGGGCCCGGAGGGGCCGGCACGGGAGCCGGGGGGTTGTTCTGGCCTTGGGCGCAAGCGGCGGGAGGTTGGGGGGGTGTTTTTGCTGGGGCAGAGGTGGTACGCCGTTTTCGGCCGGACATGGGAACGAAAACTCGCTGCGGCGTGGGGTACGGCCCATCACGGGCCGGGGGACCGGCGGCCGAATGGCGGCACCCTCCGGCCGCGGGTTACTCGGGCAGCGTGATGCGGAACTCCTGCTCGAAGGCCGTGTCGAAATCGTACACGTCGTCGAAGTCTTCGCGGCGGTCCTCCGGCGTCTTCCGCATCCATCCGATGCGGAGGAAATTGAACACGATCTCGCCGAAATCTCCGGTAGTGTACACGCCCCAGCTATTGAGCACGGTCTTGGCCATGTAGCCGAACTCCCGAAACGCCAGGCGCCGGATGGCCTCGCACAGCTCCTGGCCGGTAACGTGGCGTTGGGGCCGCTGGGCCGAAGGATCCTCCTCGCTCTCGGCGCCGGGGGCCGGCTCGCTGTAGCGCTCGCTGCCCATGCCAAGCTCGTGCGCATAGGAGAGGGCTCGCCAGACGAACTCGTAAGCGTCGCGCTTGTAGCGGCGGTCTTCGGCCAACAGGCGGCTTAGGGGGTCCGAGGGATAGTTCATGGTGCGTTGTCGGAAGACTTTCCAGAGGCTGCCGCCAGGGAAAGATGGGCCACAGGCACCAGCCGGCGCCTGTGGTCTTCGGTCTCGACCACGACCGCCCCGGCAAGGATTTCGTGCCCCACGACCCGGGCCCGCCCCTCGGCAATCGTGATCTGGGAGCCGATTGGGGGCAACTCTTTCTGGATACTCTCGTAGGTTTCGAACTCGTAGCGGAGGCAACATTTCAACCGGCCGCACCGGCCGGATATCTTCGTCGGGTCCAGCGTGGCCTTCTGGAGCTTGGCCATCTTCATCGAGACCGGGGGCATCTCGACCAGATGGGTATTGCAGCAGACGGGTTTTCCGCAGTCGCCATAGTCGGCCAGGAGCTTGGCCTCGTCGCGCACCCCGATCTGCCGCATCTCGATGCGGGTCTGAAACTCGCTGGCCAGCATCCGCACCAACTCGCGGAAATCGACGCGGCCATCGGCCAGATAGTACACGATCACCCGTTCCCCTCCAAACAGGTGCTCGACATCGACCAGCTCCATCTCCAAGCCCAGTTTGGCGATGCACTCCTGGCAGACCCGGAACTTCTGGCCCTGGTGGGCTTGGATGCGCTTCAGCTCGTTGGCATCCTCGGCGGTCATGACGCGGAGGATTTGGCCTTTGGGCGGACTGGACAACGCCGCCACCGCCCGCGGGGTGGCCTCGCACAATACCTCGCCCACCTCCAGCCCCCGTTCGGTCTTGACGATGACACGTGCCCCTCGTGAGTAGGGCCGATCATCGGTGGGCGAAAACACCCCCAGAAGGCGCATCGCTCCGAAGCGAACGATGTAGTTGGCCATGTTCGAGACGCTACCGAACCCCCCACGAGGCAACCGCTTACCCGCCGCCGCGCTATGCCCCGCCTGCCAAGCGTTTGCTGCGCAAAAAGTATATCGCACGACCGCCAAAGCGCAAAGCCGGCCCTTTTGGTGCAGCCGTCCCACCTTCCGCTTGTGGTGCACCCGCCCCGGCTCCGCTTGTGGTGCAGCCGTCCCGGCTGCACAGTGAAACCTAGGTTGGGGTGCGGCACCCCGGTATTCCGCTAGTCGTGCACCCGTCCCGGCTGCAAACTAACCCCCCGTCCCGGCTGCAAAGCCAAACCTGGGCGTGCGCCCGCAACCCTTTTGGGCAAGACGCCCGCCCTTTGTCGCGACACAAGACGGCCAGCCTGCCGCTACTTCGCGGGCCCAAGGGCGTATCGCTTGCTGCGCCGCTGGAATAGCTCCAGCCACTGGAGGGTAATGGCGTCGGCCAGCGTCTTGCCTTTGCGGCATTCCTCCGGCGTCTTGCCCCAATAGAACCCCAGCCAGCCGGCCGCCTTGCCTTCCGACAGCTCGAAGAACTTCTCCAGTTCGTCCGCCGAGGTCCGCAAGGGAAACGTCTCTTCCACCACCACGGGCTTGCCTACGGCAAAGCCATCCAGCGTCTCGAGTGCCTCGCGGAGCTTGCCCTTTTGGGGGTAGAGATGCACGCACGGGAAATCGACCTCCGGGGCGATGACCGAAGGGACGAATCCCGAGGTCAGACCGGGACGATCCAAGCTCCAATCCACCAGGCCCACGGTGACCAAATGGCGCTGGTCGTGGCGGCGGACGGCCGCCACCAGGGTGCGGGTCCAGGTGCGTGCGATTTCCGGCCTTGGCCGGCCCGCCTGGTCCAAGGTGACGAACTGCACGAAGTGCTTGCCGGCAAACGCCCCGCCCAGCCACTGGCCAGCCTCGCGCTTGCCGCCGGGCACCACCGGCTCGTTCATCAGGTCGTAGCAGAAGACGGCGGGGCTGTTGCACAGGCGTTGGGCCACGGCTTCCCAAAAAACCGCCTGCGCGCGCCACCGCTCCGCTTCGCCCAGCGCATCGTACCACGCCGGCACATCCTGCTTGTGGTAGCAGCCCAGGCCGGTTACGTCGAGGTACAAGCCCAGGCGCTCGGCCACGGCCACCAGCTTCTGGAGCCGATCCAGCGCCTGCGGGTCGGGCTGGCCCGGCCCTTTGGAGAACTTGCCGAATTGGAGGTGGATGCGGACCGTGTTAGCCCCCAGGTCCTTCATTTCCTGGAAGTCGGCCTCGACCTTGGGCCACTCCGCCTCCCAGTAATCCTCCAACAGCCGGCCTTGTTCGTCGTGGTCGTAATTGAAGCCCCAGGGGACGAAGCGCCGGCCGGAAGGTTCGAGCACGAATGACCGCCCGTCGCCGGCCACACGCACCCAGTCCATGGCTCGGGCCGCCTCTACCACCCAGGCCAGGAGCGCGGCACCTACCACGGCAAGCCATGTCGCGGGGCAATGCCCCACAACATGCCGGGCTCTTCGCCAGGCAGCGGCAAACAGAACGGTATGCATACGCTGGGCTTTCAGGCGGGGGTCATGGCCGGTGGATCAGCCGGGCCACCTCGGCCACACGCCGGCCGAGGTTCTTGGCCGTGGCAATCCCCGGCTCATCTTTCAGAATATCATCCTTGTAGTTGTTCCACAGGGTGGCGCCACTGTGGGAGGTGGGCCGGCCGGCCGCGACACCCCGCCGCGGCGCGGCTATAATGTCGGGCACAGGTGGAGGTGCGACGATGCTCTTGCGACGAACTTTGCTGGTCTTGCCCATCGTGCTGGCTGGTTGGGCAATGGGTCTTGGCCTCACGGCGTCGAGGGGCCTGGCGGCGCCGCTTGTGGTTACGGCCCAAACCCGCGATGCGGCCGGCCATAAGGTGCGCCAGAAGGTAGAGATCGATCCCGCCCGCACCGCCATCGTGGTCATCGATATGTGGGATCGCCACTGGTGCACGACGTTCACCACGCGGGTAGCCAACCTGGTGCCGCGCACGAACCGCGTGATGGATGCGGCACGCAAGCTGGGCATCCAGGTGGTGTTCGCCCCGTCGGATGTCGTGGAGTTCTACCGCCAGGCGCCCCAGCGCCTTGCGATGCTGGCCATCCCGCAGCATCCCGAGCCCAAGACCGTGGGTTTCAACCCGCCGCCCCCGCCCGGCCCGACCGATTTCTGCGAGTGCGGCCCCGACCAGCCGTGCAAGGAGAAGTCCAAGACGTGGACCCGGCAGCACCCGGCCCTGGAGATCATGCCGGGGGACCTCATCGGCGATGCCAACAATGGCCGCGAACTGCTCAACCTGTGTGCCGAGCGCAAAATCGACACCTTGCTGTATGCCGGCGTGGCCAGCAACATGTGCGTGCTGTACCGGAGCATGGGCCTGCGGAACATGAAGGACCACGGCCTGCGGGCGATGGTCATTGCCGATCTGGTCGAGGCCATCACGTCCAACGGCCTGGATGCGAACAAGAAGGTGGACCGGAACATGACGCCGGCTGGGGGTTCGGCCCGGGTGCAGCGCTATCTCGAGCAGTTCGTCGCCCCCACGATCCAAAGCCGCGACCTGCTGGATGCCGCGGGCATGAGGCCCGACCGGCGCCCGCACATCGTCTTCGTCAGTGCCGAATCAGAGTACGACAGCCGCGACACGCTCCCCGAGTTCAGCCTGCGACTGGCCAACCGCTACCAGGTCACGCACCTGGTGGCTACGGGCAAAGAGGGGAGCGGCGCGGATGACATCCCCGGGCTAGAGGCCCTGGACTACGCCGACCTTTTGGTGCTTTTCGCCCGCCGGCGGGCCTTGCCGGTGGCCCAGATGGACCACCTGGAGCGGTTCATCCGCTCGGGCAGGCCCTTGATCGTGCTGCGGACCAGCACCGCCGCATTTCAGCCGGCCAAGGCGGCACCCGGCCATGTCATTTGGGACCGTTTCGACCAGGAGGTGCTCGGCTGCAACTATCAGGGCTATAATCCCAAGTCGCGCAAGACCGGCTGCGACGTGTGGTGCGTGCCGGAGGCCGCCGGGCATCCGATCCTCAAGGGGGTGGCGCCCCGGTGGCACTCCAGCTCGTGGCTGTATCGAGTCCGGCCGTTGGGGCCGGGAACCACGGTGCTAGTGATGGGTCGCTGGTCCACCGAAGACCCGGACGAGCCCGTGGCCTGGACCAATACCTACGACGGGGCGAAGGTGTTTTTTGCCATGCTGGGGCATCCCGACGATTTCCGCTCTCCACCGTTCCTGCGCCTGCTGGAAAATGCCATCGACTGGGCTTTGGACGAAGGGGAGAAGGCGGAGAGGCCGGCGAAGTAGCCCCTGCGCTTTCATCCGGCGCCGCATGGGACGAACACTTGGGCAACCGACCGACCGGAGGGACGATGGCGAGCAATCGGTTTGATCTGACGGGACGTTCGGCGCTGGTAACGGGCGGCAGCCGGGGGTTAGGGCGGGCGATGGCCGAGGCCCTGGCCCAGGCCGGTGCCGAAATCGTGCTTTCCAGCCGCAATGCCGAGGAGTTGCGCGCCGCGGCCCAGGCCATCGCCCAGGCCTGTGGGGTGCGGGTGGAATGGGTGGCGGCCGATCTGAACCGCCGCGAAGACGTCGCCCGGCTGGCCGACGAAGCCGTCGGCCGGCTGGGCAAGATCGATATCCTCATCAACAACGCCGGCACCAACCGGCCCCAGGCGGTCGACCAGATCCAGGACGAGGTCTGGGACAGCATCGTGCAGTTGAACCTGACCAGTTGCATGGCGCTGATGCGGGCACTGGTGCCGGGGATGAAGGCCCGCCGCTGGGGCCGGGTGATCCACATTTCGTCGGTCATGGGCTTCGGGTCCAAGGAATGCCGGGGGGCGTACTCGGCCACGAAGTCGGCGCTGGTGGGCCTTGCGCGGGCTGCGGCCTTGGAGCTAGGGCCCTTCGGCATCACGGTCAACTGCATCGCCCCTGGGTTTTTCGCCACCGAGCTGCCGATGCAGTTGCTCAGCCCCGAGGACAAGGCCAAGGTGGCCGAGCGCACCGCCCTGGGCCGATGGGGCCAGCCCGACGAGTTGGCCGGACCGGTGCTGCTGTTGGCCAGCGAGGCCGGCAGCTATATCACCGGCTCGGTGCTGGTGGTCGATGGCGGCATCCTCTGCCGCGTGCTGTGAGGGCCGCCCGAAGGGCCCGCACCCGGCGGCGGGTGGCTGGGCCAAGAGGTGTCCTTCGGCGGCACGCCCTGTTGCTTTCCCGTTTTTCGCCAAAATCCGCAAATCCCGCAGGTGCCATGGGCTCGCCCGATTCCCCACCCCGTGCCCCGGTTCCCGCACGCCTTTCGACCGGCATCGAGCGCCTGGATGCCCTCTTGGGCGGGGGGTTGGTTCCGGGGACGCTGGCGGTGGTGCTCGGCGCGCCGGGGATCGGCAAGACGCAGTTGGGGCTGCAATTCCTACATGCGGGCGTGGCGCAGGAAGGCCGCGCGGGCATCGTCTTCGACATGAGCGCCCGCGGCGATTCCCAGAATCACGCGGAGTACGCGCGGCGGATGTTCGGGTGGCAGTTGCGCGAGGTCCGGCCCGGCGAGCCGCTTCTGCCCGATGGGTTCTTCGATCCCGCCCGGCCGGCGGGCGATTATCTCCATGTCTTCGAGCACCAAGGCCGCCGCGTTACCCGCCGCGATCTGGATTTCGAGCAGTGGCACCAGTGGCAGGCCGAGATCGCCCGGCGGCTCAACTCGGCCATCGCCTTCTTCTACGGGAACTTCGTGCGCGGGGTGCGCCGGGCCTTGGTCGATGGGATCGAACCCGTCGATCGCCCGAGCGAATCCATCCAGCTCGAATTGTTCGAGTACATCTACCACCAGATACTCCGCAAAGACCCGGATTGGGTGGCCCGGGATCTGTTCCGCCAAGACTTCCGCCGCATGGCCGAACGGGTCCACGCCCACCGCTACGATCCAGCGGCCATCGGGTGCATGGTGCTGCAGACGGCCAAGGAGGCGTCGCTGGAGGCGTTGCTGGAGCGGCCATTGGACGAGGGCGACCTATTGGCCAACGCCAACACGGTGCTCTACCTGGGCAAGATTCGCGAGGGGATGCGTTTCCGGCGGGCGCTGTGCGTGGCCAAGCACCGCGGCAGTTTCTGCGCCGATGAACTCATCCCCTACCGCATCGAGGCGCAGGGCGTGGTGATCGAGTGAGGGGCCTGCCGGCAGCCCGGGGGCAGGGTTCTATTCCGGCAGGGCCGGGCCGTGCGGCGAGCAGGCCGCCGCATTCTGCACCGAACTGCGGATGTGTTCCATGATCCAGCGGTCCAGGTCGCGCAGGGCGTGCGGGATGAGCGGGTGCTCGCAGGGGTGGTATTCGCGCAGGGTGATGGAATGCAACCCCGCCGTGCGCAACAGCCGCAGGTCTTCGCAGGCCCGCGCGGGGCTATACGCTGGCGACTGGCGCCCGACAGCCAAGAATATCGGCAGGCCACGGAGGCGGTTCCACTGGCTCAACGGGGCGCAATGGGCCTCGGGCAATGGCCCGCCCAACGAGGCCGCACCGGCGAACCGCTCCGGCCAGGCCGCCGCGATGCGCAGGGCCATGGTTCCGCCGCTGCCCGCCCCGGCCAGGAAAACCCGCCGGTCATCGACATGGTAGCGCCGCCGGGCGGCATCGATCGCGGCAAAGACCCGCTCTTCGGCAAGATCGACCTGCGGGCGGGCCTGCGACCACCCCCACTGGTCTGCCCCGGCCGGATCGCGGAGCAGAACGCCGCGCGGGCCCACCGCCACATAGTTCCGCAGGCTTACCAGCGGCATCACCCGCAGCAACTGCCATTCATCCTCGCCGCTGTCGTGCAGCCAGACCAACAGAGGATAGGCATAGCCGGGTTCGTAATGCTGGGGGGCGAACAGCGTCTGGGCCGTGTCCTGCGGCGCCTGGCCGAAACAGGACGCCGGCAGAACCAGCCCATGCGCTGCCTCCGCCTCGGACTCCGATGAACCCTGCCGCGTGCGGATCGCAGATCGAAAGCGATTCATGGTTACTGGAAGGATTGCGGGCCAGAGATGATCCCCAAGACGACCAGCCGGCCTCCGTGAACGTCCTCCGGATTGCTGCAAGCGGGCAATCCTCGATCCATCGGCTCCTGCATCTCCCAGCGGGACGGGCGACGACGCCAGACTCTACTGCATGGCCCCCGAATCTGTCAACCGGATAGCACGCGGCGGAGGAAGAAATTTCGCAAGCCTACCCCCGCCGGCTACCTGCCTCCCATGCCGCCGGTGTGCCAGCGGCGCGCGCATCAACCCGCCGGAAGGGTGACCAGCCGGGCCATCGTCTTCACCAGGCCCTTGACCGCCTCGACGCTTTTCTGGAAGGCGGCCTGCTCCTCCGGGGTAAGGCGGATTTCCAGAATCCGCTCGACGCCGCCGGCCCCGATCACGCAGGGCACGCCCACGTAATAGCCGCCCACCCCATATTCCCGATCGCAAAAGGCCGCGCAGGGCATCACCCGCTTCTTGTCGCGGACGACCGCCTCGACCATCTGGGCCGTGGCTGCCGCCGGGGCGTAGTAGGCGCTGCCGGTCTTCAAGAGCCCCACGATCTCCGCGCCGCCATCGCGGGTGCGCTCGACGATTTGGCCAAGCCGCTCCGGAGGAAGCAATTCGGTTACGGGAATGCCCGCCACCGCGCAGCAACTGGTCAGCGGCACCATGGTATCGCCGTGGCCCCCCAGAAGCATGGCAGACACGTCTTCCACGCTCACGTTGAGTTCCTGCGCGATGAACGCCCGAAAGCGGGCCGTATCGAGCACCCCCGCCTGCCCCATCACACGGTTGGGCGGAAAGCCCGTCACCTGGTACGCCCGCTGCACCATCGCATCCAGCGGATTGCTGACCACGATGACGATGGCGTTGGGGCTGGTATGTTTGATCTGCTCGGCCACCGAACCCACGATGCGGGCGTTGGTACCCAAGAGATCGTCGCGGCTCATGCCCGGCTTGCGGGGCACGCCAGCGGTGATCACCACCACGTCGCTGTCGGCCGTGTCGTCGTACGAAGTGGTGCCCACGATCCGGCTATCGAAGTCCATGATGGGGCCGGCCTGGGCCAGATCCAGGGCTTTCCCCTTGGGCATCCCGCCCGTCTGGGGGATATCCAATAGCACCAGGTCGCCCAGCTCGGCCGCGGCGCACCAATGCGCTGTCGTGGCCCCCACATTGCCTGCTCCCACGATGGTGATCTTCGCTCGACGCATGAACCCTTTCTCCCAAGAACCGGGTGGGGATACCCGCCGCCGCAGGTACCCTGGAATTCCGAAAACCC
>JBBIQF010000210.1:8440-10443 GCA_037442445.1 Planctomycetaceae bacterium | reverse complement strand
ACCGGTTGCGCTTGTACCTCATGGCTGCACCTTGAATCTCGAACCTGTCCGGTGTTGCACTATCGACACACACGCGTGATCCGCCGGGATAATCCCGGCGCCTCGCTATTGAATCGTCTCTGCTCCGTGCTCCCCGCTCCCTGCTCTCCGCCCTCCGCTGGCCGCTCCCTTGCGGCGGGCCTGCTCATTGGTCATTGGTGCTTGGTCATTGGACATTCGACATTTGGTTTTCGACATTCGTCATTCGCCTGCTCCGCGTGCGTGCAAGCACGCACCCTACTGCTACTGCGGGCCGAACGCCCCGATCACATTTGGCCCGCGGCGCGATCGCGGGGCCTTGCCGGCCGGGTGCTGGTACTGCCACGCCAGCGGTTCAAGGGCGTCGGCCGCCGGCATGCCCGGCACGCCGGGCAGGTCCAGGCGAGGGGGAATCTCTGCGGTTGCAAGGCCCATGGCCTCGGGGGTCAACCGGTAATCGTGCCGGTGGGGGTCGATGAACAGTGCGTGGGCTACCCGGCGGAAGGTGTTGTCGCGGGACGAAAGTCCCGTGCCCGTGGCGCTTGCGGCAAAGTCGCCGCTGAACCAGTTGCCCTTTCCGGTTACGTTTTCTAGGCGGGCCCCGGCCCGAGCGCCGGCCACGGTCTGCCGCGACTGCCGGATTCCGCCATCGGACACGAGGTTGCCCACCAGGTAAGCCCGGGCCTTGGGCGCCGAAAGCTCCACCACCGGCGCAATAAACGGCGTCACAATGGTGTTCATCGCCAGGTAAAGGGTACCGTCGTGCTCGCCCCCGCCGTCCTGGCCGAAGTGGATCACGGCGCGATTGCCCCGGCAGTGCGGGTCCTTGACGATGAGGTTCCCCAAGAGCACGGTGTGGCTGCCCGGCATGGCGGTCTCACCCGCATCCACCAGGTCGAACTCGCGGTTGGCCGAATCGTGGATATAACAGTACTCGATGCGGTTAACGTGGGCCCGGCTCTTGACGTTGTGGCCGGTGGTGCTGGAGTGAATCTCGCAGAACCGCAAGGTAACGCTGGTGCCCCCCAGATACAGGTTGTGGTTATGGCCGGGGTCTTCGGCGCTGCCGTTGCGGTAGATGAGGCAATGTTCGATCCGCTGGTCGAGGGCCGCGTTCATCGTGCCGTCGCCGTTGGACATGATGCCCATGTCGTTGTCGTGGATTGCGCAGTTGCGGATGGTCACGTGGTTGGCCTGGTTGATCCGCACGCCGGCGCCGTTGTGGGTATCGTTATGGGCATCGTAAAGCTCGAACCCCTCGACCAGGCAGTGGTCGGCGCCGCGGTTGAACTGGAAGATGGCCCGCGGCGTGCTGCCCGCGCCGCTGTAGGAGAATCCCCGGCCGGAAATCTTCACCCGGGCCTGGCCCGGTGCGGGTGCAGCGCGGATGGCCAGCCGCGGCCGGTGTACGTTCAGGGCGGTGCGCTCGTAGGGCCGGCCGCCGGGCAAGGGGTGCACCAGGATGGTATCGCCCGGCTGGGCCCGGGCCAGCGCCTCTTCGATCCGCGAGAACGGCTTTCCGGCACCGACCTCAAGCGTGGCTGCGGCCAGCGGCACGCCCCACGCCCACAAAATGACCATCGCGGCCAGGTAGGCGGCCCATCGCGTTTGGCGGCCGAGGCGGGTTGCGTGAAGCGTCATGGCAATGGCTCCTGCAAAGCACGGTGGAGGGCCAGAGGCCCAAAAGGACGCGTCCGATTGGCCATGTCCGATTGTACCCGCGCGCTGGCACATGGGCATCTTGCCCGACCCACGCCGGCCGAAGCCGAACCGGGCCTGAAGGCCGGGCCTGTGGGCCGCCTGTCGGCGGCAAGGCCCGTAAACGGGCCTGTCTCCGGACCGGTGCGGCGTGCGCCGGGTTTGCCCCACGGCAGCATCGGATGCGGACAACCAAGATCAATGTTCTGGGATAGGCGCTTACTGCATCTCGAGCACGGCCACGTCCTCGGCCGCAAGCTCCAGCGCCGCCTTGCCGTCGCGCCATT
>JBBIQF010000210.1:0-8424 GCA_037442445.1 Planctomycetaceae bacterium | reverse complement strand
ACCGGCCGGCCGGAGACCAACTCGCGGCAGGCCGCTGGTGGCGCACCTTCCAGCTCCAGAACCACCCGGCGGCTTTGGGCGCTATCGTTGAACACCGTCAAATACCACGGTGCCTGCCGGCCGAAACGCTCGACATACACCGCCGGGTCGCTCGATCGGGCCTGGGTGATAGGCTCCCAGCCCGCCTCGGCCACCCGCCGGCACAGGGGCACGTATTTCTTGAACAAGGGCCGGTCGCGCTCATACAGTTCCGGCCGGGTGAAATAGTGCCCCTGCGAGGCGTTGTGGCTGAAGAAGCCGGGAAACATGCCGTAGGCCAGGGACCGCTTCATGTACTTCTCGACCAATTCCGGGCCGAACCGCTCGAACTCGGTATTCATGAGGAAGCAGTACGGCTTGCCGCGGCACAGCGCCCGGCGGTACAAGAGGTCGGCATCCGACATCGGCCGCCACCGCCCGCCGGGGTTCCAGTTCGTCTCGGTACCCAGCACGTCGAGCATCGGGCAGAGCCAAGGCAGTTGCGTCGGGGCGCCGTTGGCCATCATGAACTTGCCCATGGCGTGGACATCGGTGGCCAGGGCCTGGACGTACTCGAAGGCCACCAAGCCCCGGAAGATGGCCGGCCGGTGCGTCTGGGGGCAAAAGGCCAGCGGGGTCTGGGCTGCCGCGAAATGCTCGCGGCGGAAATCGAGTTCGTCGGTCACGTAGCCCTCGCTGGAATCGACGTACTCGCCATCGAGGTCGCCCCGCCGCTGGGCGCCGTACAACGACTGGCGGATTTGCGCGTTCCACTTGTTTTTGAAATCGGTCACCCCGCCCGCAATGCCCGGCATCGAGTTCATGCTCCATACCGCGCCGTTGCACCAGGGGGTATCCAAAAGGCGCGCAGGGAACTGCCCCTGTGCATTGTGGAAACCGCTGGTGAAAAGGGCCTTGGCCTCGCGGCGGCCGGCCTCGGCCAGGCGCCGGGCCTCGCCCAGCGCCGCTTCGTAGGTCCGCGGCATGGCCGGCGGCATGGGCATCCACCACGTCATGGGCTCGGTGTACCGGAAGGTGAGGATGCCGTGGGCATCGTCCCAGGCCGTCTCGTCGTTCCCCTCCTTGAAGCGGAAGCCGAAATCCTCCCACCCCTTCACCCGGCTGATCTTGGCAAACGGCATCCATAGCCCCTGCTTGGGGATGCGGCAGCGAAAGTGTTCGGGAAACAGGTCGTAGTAGGCGGCCAAAGCCCCCCGGAACCCCCACGCGGCATCAAAGGGGAAGACGCAAAACCGCACCCGGGCTTCCGGCTTTTCCGGGGCCAGCCCCAGATCATACGCCAAAAACAGCTCGCGCGTGGCCGCATGGTACCCGATGCGGAAGAACGCCGGGCGCATCATGTCGATGCCCAGGGCCACGCCTCGTTTGCCCAGGGCCACGGCCCCGAGCGGATAGCGCGACAGCCGGCCATTGGCCCCCACCCGGAACCGGCCGGCAAACATGTACTCGCGCCCGCCGCTGGCGGGAATGCTCTGCCGCGGGTCTTGCAGCCACTGGGCCTCGGCCGCTCGGGCATCTGCGTTGCCGGCCGGGTCGCCGGCCTGCGCCTGGCCCTGGGCCGTAACCCGCACCGGTACCGTGTACACCAGGGTCACCGCGCGGTCCTTGCCCGTGGTGTCGCGCAGCGTCACATCCAGGAAGCGAGCCTCGCCTTTGTAGCTGGCAGCACACTCCAGCTTCAGCCCCAGGGCTTCGCGGCGCAAGGCCACGAAATCGCTGCCGGCCGCCACATCGCGCACTTGAAAACCCTCGACAGCCGGCCCCCGCGGCACCACGGGCACGCCGTCGAACAGCACGGCCCCTTGGGGTGTCCGGACGACCCGCAGTTCCGCCCCGCGGAACCACGCCTTGCCCCCGTGCCCGCGCAAGAGCAGATAGAACGAGACCCGCTTGACCGGCTTTTCGGGCAATACGATCACCTGGCGCTGGTGCCAGTCGTGCGTGCCGGTCGCAAAACTGGCCGACTGGCCCCAAAGCGGTGTACCGTCCTCGTACTGAAGATCGAGGTACAGCGAGTAATTGGCATCGGGCGAGCCGGTGACGCCCTCGGCCTTGCTCCAGGCGGTGGCCACGATGGGTTCCGGGCGGCGCTGGTTCAGCTCGACGGTTTGCGCTATCCCCCGCCGCGCCGAGGCATGGCCGCCGTTGTCGCACACGAAGCTGTCACCCCGGCGCACAAAGCCGCTTTCGTACCCGGTGAAGCGGTCGGGGCGGAGCAGGTTTTCGCCCGCCTCGGCCGTGTTGAGGACGGTTTTCAGCGGCGTGCCGTCGGCCGGGCTCGGCGCAGGGGCCTGCTCGGCCCGGCACCATTTCCCTTGTGTCCACCCGCACAGGCCAAGGGCGGCCACGACCACGAACCATCGTCCAACGGCCATCGCGCATCCTCCCAAAGCTCGTTTTTTCAGGGTCACGAACCACTCGCAGGCGCGTTGCCCGCAGCGCTGGGGGCGATGGGGCTGGCGGCCGGATCGCTGGTATCTTCTTCAAACCAGCGTTCCTTGCGATACCAGCGGACATCGCTCAGCCGCGGGTGGGCCTTCAGCCAGTTGTCCAGAGCGGCAAGCAGCCGGCGCAGGGCCTGGCTATCGCGGGGGGCGTACACCTGGCGGGTCCAGGCCAGGTGGCGGCGTTCGGCGGCCGAACGGGGCACCCATTCGATGCTGGCCACCCACCGCGGCCCAAGCCATTCCAGCACCAGGGCATAGCGCTGGCCATCGACCAGGCATTCGGCCCCTTGGGCGCAGTCCACGGGCTTGCGCTGGGTGATGACCACGCCCGCGGCCGTCAAGCCGTCCAGCAGCGACGAAAACAGGCGGACACCGACCAGCGGGCCATCGGGCCGGTCCTCGCAAAAAAACTCGGGGTCATCGCCCGAGAACACCACCACGGTCCGCACCCCCGGGGGGTCGCTATGGCCCACACCCCGCGGCCGCCGCACCACCAGGCGCAGCCCCAGCACGACCAGCGCCATAAGCGCCAGTGTACCCAGTGCCGAGAGGAAGTCGCCAAACGGCTGCACGCTTCGGACTCCCGAAAACCAGGCCGCAAGTCGCTGCCCCGCCGCTGGTCCGCGGTTCCCAGGCTATGTCCCAGTCGCCGGTCGCCCATGCCGGGCCGTGCGTCGGCCCTTTCCCGGCTTTCGTCGCCGGACCGGACAGGCCCCGTTACCGCACCAACCGGGCGTCCAACCAATCGGCGTGATCCAGCACGTCGGCCCCTTCGCCGAAATCGACCACCAAGTCCAATCGCTTGGCCGACGCCAGGTCCACGGCCACAAGCACGGGCGGCTGGCCCCCGCGAACCGGAGGGCTAGTATAGCGCAGTTGGCCATCGACGAAAACTCGGAAGCCCACGCTGCCTCGGCCGGCGGTGTGGTCGTCGATGGCCAGCTCGGCCTCGAAACGCCGGCAGGGCGGCTCCAAGCGGTCCAACCGATAGGTCAGCCGGGCCGCACTGTGCACGCCCAACCCTTTAAGGTACAGCCGGCCCCCGGCACGCAGCCAGCCACCCCGCACATTCCGGTCTTTGCGAAATGGCCACGAGAGGTCCAAGTACGGCACATGCCGATACTCGGCCGGCACGAGGTCAGAAAGATAGGTCACCCGGCCGCCCAAGGGCTGAAGGGCCACCAGGGCCTCGGCCGGCGTGCGGACCACGAGCCCGCCAAGGGTGGTCGCTTCCAGTTGGTTTGCCTCGATCCGCAGCGACTCCAGGACCAGGCGCGAACCATCGCGGAAACCGGCCACAACCCGAAAGCCCCGAGAGGCTACCGGTTGCATCAAGCCGGGGTGGAATCCCACGGCCCGCACGCGGCGCAGGTGCACCTCGGTGGGACCCAGCGTGGTCGAGAACCGCAGTTTGCGATCGGCCAGCGATTCCAGCGTCCCTTCCCACTGGTCGCCGTTGACCAGCATCAATTGGTCGGAGGGGGCCGGGGCCTCGGCCAGCCCGTCCAAGAGCTCCTCGCGGCGCAACCGGTCGGCAGGCGTCTGGAGTGCCACGGCCCGGAGCAATGGGCGGGCCAGTTTCACCTCGCCCCCCAGTCGCCAATCCAGCACCGCGTTGTGCGGGTCCAGCGAGAGGACCTCGGCGGCCAAGAGGCTGCCATCGGCCAAAAGAACCAACGGGCCGCGTGCCAACTCGTGCCACGTGCCGTACCGCACAAGGTCCTGCGCCGCCAAGGGGTGCTCGGCTCCGGCATGGCGAAAGGCGAGCCGCCATTGGCGATCGGCGGCCACCAGGGCGGCTTCAAAGGCAGGCCCATCGACGGGCACCACCCGCTGGCTACCAGGCCCCTCAGCGGGGGGCGGGTTGCCGGCCTCGGCCCCAATGGCCGCACTGAAAGCCATGGTCCCAGTCCAGGCGAGGGCGAAAAACAGCACCGCCATCGCGCCCAGGCGATGTCGGCCGCTGCCGCCGCAGGCCTTCAACGCGGAATCCTTTGGCTGCGCCTCCAGGACCAGGCCCCCTCTTTCGCCCAGAGGCTGAACGGGCGGCCGGGCCCAACAGCTTCTGGCCTTCACCCGACCGGCCCTTTCGAAGCGTCGCTTTCGGCCCCCTCGCAGCCTGGCGGTTTGGGCGGCTGGGGAAGGAGATGGGCGAGCTTGATGGCTTCCAGCTCGCGCCGCGCGATGTTCGTCACCTCCGAAAGGGCTTGCTCCAGCCGCGCCCGGGATTCGGCGGGCAACCCCTCGCCCGCAGGCACGGCCGATACCAGCGGACCCTCGATCGCCTCGATCACTTCCAACAGCGAGATCTCTTCCGGAGGGCGCTCCAAGCGGTACCCCCCTTCGACCCCCCGGCTGGACCCCAAGATGCCGTGGGCCACCAGGTTCCGCAGTATCTGGAGCAGGAACCGCTCGGGCATCTTCCCCTCTGCCGCCAGCCGGCTGCATGGAACCGGGGCGCCGGATTGCGACTGCGCCAAGCGGAGAGTGGCCTGGAGGGCGTAGGAAACGGTCCGCGAAAGTTTCATCGCGTTCCCCCCCTTTCTACGGCATATAGTATACGGAGCCGGTGGAGAAAGTCAAGAAACGCGATCCCGCCTTTGAACGCGTCGACCGAGCCGAAAAAGGAGCCGAACCGGACGATAAGGGGGGTCGCATCCCAAGGCCGATGCCGAGCGGCCCCGCGAGTGGCCAAGAGATCGGCCGCCGGCCGGTTCGTTCCGCAAATCGGCCCCGACAATTGGGGCTAGCAACCGCGGCCAGCGGCCATTCCGGTGCCGGAAAAAGCGGGGTACCGCAGTCCGCAGGGGGGTAAATCGCGGCCTTTGGCCGCTTGCTAAGGCCCGGTTCAGTCCGCTAAGATGCCCCGTTTTGCCGACGTTTCCACTAACCCCGATGCGAGTCAAATATGCGTCTATTGAAATCCTGGTTGGCCGCCGCGATGCTTGCGCTTGGGGTTGCGGTCCATGGGGGATGCACACCCGCGGTGGGCAATCACGAGGCGCAACCGGGCGTTACCACGCCGTCGGAACTGGACGTGGACCTGCCGGCCGAGGATTTTAATAACACCAGCACTGGCCACCACGACAACAATAGCCACTACGGTGAGCCGGCTTCGGGCTAAAGGGCCTAGGCGCACGCGGCTGTTCTGAGGGGGACAGCGGCTAGCGGCCGACCGCACGGCAGGGCCGGCGCTAGGCGGTCGTTTGAACCCCGGCGATTGCCCCCCAAGGCGGCAGGCGAGTCAAAAGGCCACTTTCAGCCCCACCATCGCCCCGTGGACCACGAGGCTGCCGTTGGTGTCGATCCGGGCGATTTCGGGAATATCGACCACATAGATGGGGATTTGGTTGTCGGCCAAGCCGATGCCTGTGGCCCCGACCAGCCGGTACCCTACAAAGGCGGTCCAATTGGGGCAGAACTCCCACTCGGCCGTAAGGTCGATCTGGCCGAGCACCGAGAACGAATCGTCCGACGACCGGACCGGGTAGGTGCCAACCACGCCGCTGGCCGCGGTAGGCGCAGCCAGCACCCCGTCGCCGCGATACAGGTCGAACTGGCTCCGCGTATGGTTGTTGTAGATGCCCAGCTTGGGCACGGCGACGATGCGCACGGTTCGGCCCAGGCGGTAGCCGGCCTCGGCCCCGATCTGGCCGCCGACCAGGTGGTTTTCGATCCGCTCGTGCAGATAGGCTTCGTCGCTGCCGTCGCCCCCCCAGGCGCCGCCGCTTTGCAGCGACGCGAACAGGAAGTCATCGTTGAAGCGGAAGTAGCGGACCCCGGCCAGCACGGCGGCATCCCAGCGCGACTCGCAGGGGTTGACCAGTTGGGCCCGCACGAGGTTCAGCTCGATATTCTGCACGTCGCTTTGGCGCCACACGCGGTGCTCGGCAGCACCGTCGAACAGCATGGTGCCGTTGACCCCGCCGAACTCGATGTCCGAGACGATCAAGGGCGTGCTCACCGCTCCGCCAGGGATCACAAAGCGCCAATCGCCCCGCATGGCCTCGTTGGCCCAGTAGTCGGCTTCGACCGCCCACTGGCCGCACGCAAACCGCCGGCCAATCTTGAACTCCCAGCCGCCGCTCCAGTCGAAGTGGCGTGGCCGCGGGAACTGGTTGGGGTTATTGCCATCTTCGTAGGACGTGTGGAGGCTGTTGGAATCATCCCGCGACAGGGCCAGCCCGGCGCCAGCCACGTACCACTGGGCGGGGGCGGGGCAGCATTCGGCCGGGCCCCACACCGAGCCCCCTTGGCCCGGACCCCATGACCACCCGCCCGCTTGCCCCGGAGGGTTGGGCATTGGGCCGGCCGGCGGTGCGCTGCCCGAGGGGAGTTCGGCCAGCATGCTCTGCATCACCGTGGGCCCGGTGTAGCCTGGCGCCGGCGAGTTGGATGGAACACTCGGCAAAGCCGCCGCGCCAGGGGACATGCCGCCCGGGCTTGGCAAGGCCGGTTGCACCCCCGGCAAGGCCGGCTGCAAACTCGGTGAAGGCCCCGCGGCCGGGGCGGCAGGCCAGGCGTTATTCGCCGCGGGCTGGGGCCAGCCGTTCTCGTAACCCGCCGGCCGGATCCCTCCCACCCGGTTGGGCACTTCCAAGGGGAGCATCTCCGGGGCTCCCGACAATCCGTATTGGGCCACTGCCGGGCTTGCCAGCCCTATCAAGGCCCCGAGGAAAAGCACGCAACGGCCGATCGTCATGGCGTGACTCCGTTCAGCGTTCGACGCGGTGGTATCCCATGGTCAAGCATCGGCCCGCTGGCAGCCGGCGTTTGCGGCATTCCCGGCAAACCCGGGCGCTGGATCGGCAAGCTGCCCGGCGTATCCGCTGCCTCCGCTACATCCGATCCAGCCGACAAGACCGTTTTGTTCCTCCCCTAAAGCGCAAGCATCACCCCTGGCATGATCGGCAAGCCCGATTGCGCCCTGGAAAGGGTGAACTTGGGCATCGAAGCGTTGCGTTGGCACAACAGGCGCGAGGATTGCAGCAGAATCCGTAACCCATTGGCATTCTGGTACTAAAGTGCCACACAGGGGGGCCGGACCGCATGCCGTAGAGCCCCGGCATGGGCTTTGCAAACCCCAATTGGCATGATCCATGCCCGCGACCTCATCGAACTTTCGGTGCTGGTGGCCCAGCACGGGCCGCTGTTGGTCTATGGTCCGCCCCGCGTGCCGGAAACGGCCATCGACGCCTATTGGGTGGCCTCCAAATGCCGCCTGGACCGCTGGGCGCGGGCGCTGAAAGAGCCGCCCACCGTGCTGACCGGCTGGATCGAGGAAATCCTGGCCAGCGAGATGCTGACCCGCGTATGGACGGCGGCCATGTGCGCCTATGATCGGTTCCACCGCACCGACCGCATGGAGCCGGTAGCGCGGAGCGTGTGGCTGGGCCAGATCGAGGCCCGGCACCGGCTGCTGAGCCTCTTGGTCCACGGGCAATCGCTGCCGGCCGAAGAAATCCGGCGGCTCAATACCTTGCGGCTCCGCGTGGAAGGGTGGAGCGACGTGCTTGTCGGCCGGCTTGCCGGCCTGGTCGATGTCGCCGAGTTTGCCGTCGATCCCCGCCGAGCCCGCGACTTTGCCCGCGACCTGGCGGCCAAGCGCCGGAAAAAGGGGGGGCGGATGGTCTGGCCGCTATGCCTGGCCTCGCTCCGCAGCGCGTTTCGCCACGCCTTCACCCGCCCCAGCCCCAACGCCGACCTGAATGCCCGCATCGGAGCGAGCATCCTGGCCTTCTTTCAGCCGGAGGTGTTCGACGGGACAGGGCTGTTCACCCCGCTATGGATGTGGCGGCTGATGCAGGCGGCCACGGATGCCCAGGGGTGGATCGAGGACTTGCTGGAAACCGAAACGCCGGCCCACGGGCCCCGATCGCTGCCCCGGCGCATGCGGGAATGACCAACGACTAGCCCCGCTTGCCCCGGGGCAATTCCA
>JBBIQF010000209.1:0-10498 GCA_037442445.1 Planctomycetaceae bacterium | reverse complement strand
TCCGCGCGAAGATCGTGCTGATCTCGTAGGCCGGGGCGGCGGGCGAATCGGGCTGGACCCCGGCAACGGTGGCCGGCCCTTCCCCCTTGACCTCCAACCCGGTCACCAGGCCCTGCCGGCGCTCGATATCCAGCATCTCGGGCAAGTAGCGGCAGACCGTAGCGGTGGGAATGGCAAAGGCGATGTTTTCGGCATCGCGCTTCATGGACGAGGTCATGCCGATCATTTCGCCAGCGATATTGAACCAAGGCCCGCCCGAACTGCCCGGATTGATGGCCGCGTCCGACTGGATCAGGCCGCGGAGCACTACGCCCGGCATGTCGGCCAGGTTGGTCGATCGGCCCACGGCGCTGAGCACCCCGGCGGTACAGGTGTAGAGCAGCCCGTGGGGATTGGCGATCACCACCACGGTTTCGCCCACCATCAGATCGCCTGGCCGGCCCAGGCGGACCGCAGCCAGCGGCCTGGGCGGATCGATCTTCAACAGAGCCAGGTCCTGCTGGTGCACCACGGCGACGACCTCGGCAGGGTACCGCCGGCCATCGGAAAGCACCACCACCGGCTCGATCAGCTTCTCGACCGCGTGGGCATTGGTCAGCACATAACCGGCCGGGTGGAGCACGCAGCCGGTGCCCACGTTCTGTTCCTGCGGCCCCGGGGCAGAGGGAACGAAGAACTCGTCGGCGGGCGACTGGCCGGGCCGGACGATCGGCCCGGTCACGAAGACCACCGTCTCCTTGCACTGCTCGAACACTTGCACCACCGGGCTGCGCCGCAGTGCCCGGGTGTCGGAGGCGGCCGGCTGCGCGGCGGCATCCCCGGCGGCGATGGCCAGGGCCAATAGCGCGCAGGCAACCCGCGGGCACCCCAATCGTCGCATCGACATCGCTGCACCTTGCTGGAACGCTCTTTCCCACGGAAACTATGCTTTAGCTTACCGGTAGCCCAGGCCTCCGGCGAGTTGGAACGCTTGCGGCACCCGCGGTGCTGCGGCGGGCTTGGGCCGGGGTCCCCGGGGCCGACGCCGGCGCACCGGCAGGCTCCGCGCCGCATTAACCGCTAGTACCTCTTGGAAAAAGGCACAGGCCCATCATGCGTGACATCCGGATCGGCGCCGCGCAGTTCGAGGCCCGCGACGCCGACAAAGAGTACAATTTGGCTCGCATCGAGGCCCTGGCCCGCCAGGCAGCGGCCCAGGGGGCCGAGGTGGTCAGCTTCCACGAGTGTTCGATTTGCGGCTACACCTTTCTCCAGACACTGTCGCCCGAGGCGCTGGAGGCCCTGGCCGAGCCCGTGCCCCAGGGCCCCAGCACCCAGCGGTTGATGGCCCTGGCCCGCCAGTTGGGCGTGGCGCTGTTGGCGGGATTGGTGGAGCGCGACGGCCCGCACCTGTACAACTGCTACGTGGCCGTCTCGCCGGAAGGATTCGTCGCCCGGCACCGCAAGCTGCATCCCTTCATCCACCCGAATCTGGAGCCGGGCTCGGAGTTCCAGGTATTCGACCTGTGCGGCATCCGGGCGAGCATCCTGACCTGCTACGACAACAATCTGGTCGAGAACCCGCGGATCGCGACGCTTATGGGGGGAGAAGTGATCTTCGCCCCGCACGTCACCGGGGGGCTGCCCAGCCCCATGCCCGGCCGGGGCACCATCGACAAAGCCCTGTGGGACAACCGCCACCGCGACCCCGTCCCCTTGCGCCTGGAGTTTACCGGCCCGAAGGGCCGCGGTTGGCTGATGCGCTGGCTTCCGGCCCGGGCGTATGAGAACGGGGTGTACTACGTGTTCACCAATGCCGTGGGCGTGGATCACGACACGATCAAGCCGGGCGGGGCGATGGTCATCGACCCGTTTGGCGAGATTCTGGTAGAATCCCAAGCGCTCGGGGATGACGTGGTCGTGGCCCTGTGCACCCCGGAAAAGCTGGAGCTTTCGGGCGGGCGGAGGTACCTGCGGGCACGGCGCCCGGAACTGTACGGCAAACTTGTCGAACCCTTGCCGCCCGGGCAAAAGCCGGTGACCAGCCCCGGGTGGCGATTGAAGTATTCCTGAGCCCCAGCGGAATGATCATGTGTGGCATCACGGGGGGCGTGTGGACGCGGCCCGACCGGGCGCTGGACGCCCCGACGCTTCGGCGGATGGTGGCGGCCTTGCGGCACCGCGGCCCAGACGACGAGGGCCTCTTGCTGGCCGGGCCGGGAACCGAACAAACCCCCGCGCTGGTGCCCGATCCGCCTTTGCCAAAGGCCGCGGCCCCGGACCCCAGGGCGGGGGCCGCCCCAGGCATCGGCGTGGCCCTGGGGCATCGGCGCCTGGCCATCATCGACGTTTCCGGCGGCCGGCAGCCCCTGGCCAACGAGGACGGCTCGATCTGGATCGTCTTCAATGGCGAGATCTATAACTACCGCGCGTTGCGCCGCCGGCTGGAAGGCACGGGGCACCGCTTCCGCACCCAGAGCGATACGGAGGTCATCGTCCATCTTTACGAGGACCACGGCCTGGGGTTTGCCGAACATCTCAACGGCATGTTCGCCCTGGCCCTATGGGACGCCCGGCAGCGCCAACTGGTGCTGGCCCGCGACCGCCTGGGGGAAAAACCCTTGGTGTACCGGGTGGAGCCGGGCCGCCTGCTGTTTGCCAGCGAGCTGAAAAGCCTGCTGGAGATTCCCGGCGTGCCCCGGGCCATGGACCCCCAGGCGCTGGATGCCTATTTGACGTATCAGTATGTGCCGCACCCCCTTTCCATCTTCCGCGGCTTCGCCAAGCTGCCGCCGGGCCACCTGGCGGTGTACCGCGACGAGCGGCTGGAGCTGCGCCCCTATTGGCAACCCGACTTCCAGCATGAAGAATCGCGGCCGCTGGCCGACTACGCCGCCGAACTGCGGGAACTGCTCACCTCGGCGGTGCAACTGCGCCTGGAAAGCGAGGTGCCGCTGGGGGCGTTCCTGTCGGGCGGGACCGACTCGACCATCGTGGTGGGGCTGATGCAGCGGCTGTTGTCCGAGCCGGTCCGCACTTTCTCCATCGGCTTCCCTGTGCCGGAGTACGACGAGACGCGGTACGCCCGCCTGGCCGCCGAGCGGTTCGGCACCGACCACTGCGAGTTCCGCGTGGAGCCCGACGCGGTGCGAATCCTGCCGCGCCTGGTGTGGCACTACGACGAGCCGTTTGCCGACAGCTCGGCCGTCCCCACCTGGTACGTCGCCGAACTCACCCGCCAGCACGTCACGGTAGCCCTGACCGGCGACGGGGGCGATGAGCTGTTTGCGGGGTACCCGCGGTATCGGGCGGTGTGGCTGGGGGAGAAGGTGGACCGCCTGCCCCGCATCGTCCGGCGGGCCTTGAGCAGCCGGTGGTGGCAGCGGCTTCCCGGGAGCCACCGGCAGAAGTCGCTATTGCGGCGCCTGCGGCGGTTCTCGGAGGCCCTGGCGCAGCCCCCCCTGCGGCGCTACCTGGAATGGATCGCCATCTTCCGCGAGTCGCAGCGGGCGACCCTTTACAGCGAGGACTTCTTGAACGTGCTGCCCGATGCGGACCCGCTGGATTTCTTGGCCTCGGCCGCCGCACGCAGCTCCCAGCGCGACCCGGTCACCTCGATCTGCCTGACCGACCTGCTGACCTATCTGCCGTGCGACCTGATGACCAAGGTGGATATCGCGGCCATGGCCCACGGGCTGGAGACCCGGCCCCCCTTGCTGGACCACCGCGTGGTCGAACTGGCCGCCCGGATGCCCCTGCGGCACAAGTTCCGCTGGGGCCGGGGCAAAGGTATCCTCCGCCATGCGTTCGCCGATCTGTTGCCGGGGCCCATCCGCCGGCGGTCGAAGATGGGCTTCGGGGTGCCGCTGGACCACTGGTTCCGCGGCCCGCTGGCCGATCTTGCCCGCCAAGTCCTCCTGGACCGGCGGACCCTGGGGCGCGGCCTGTTCCGCCCCGAGGCGGTTACCGAACTCGTCCAATCGCACGTAAACGGCCGGGCCGACCACAGCTACCGGTTATGGGCCCTCTTGGTGCTGGAGATGTGGCAGCGCCAGTGGCTGGATTGAAGGCCAGGCCCACCGGGCCCTTGCGGGACCGGCTCGTGGCCGTTCCTCCCCGAGTTCGGCGGCTCGCAGGCCGGGGCCGCGGCGGGTAGAATGGCAAACCGGGTTGAACGCTTTTTCTCGCAGGAGGCTGCGCGATGAAGGAGCAAGTGATCGCCGTGATCCTGGCCGGCGGCAAAGGCTCGCGCTTGGACCCCCTGACCCGCGACCGGGCCAAGCCCGCCGTGCCGTTCGGAGGCGCGTATCGCATTATCGATTTCACGCTTTCCAACTGCCTCAATAGCGGCATCAAAAAGGTCTTGATCCTCACCCAGTACAAGGCGATGAGCCTGGACCGGCACATCACCGTGGGCTGGCAGCGCTATTTCTGCCGCGAGTTGGGAGAGTTCGCCGACGTGGTGCCCCCGCAGCAGCGGATCGACGAAAGCTTTTACCATTTCACTGCCGATGCCGTCTATCAGAACATCTATACCATCGAGAAGGAAATCAGCCTGGAAAAGCACCGGCCGACCTACATCATCATCCTGGCCGGCGACCACATCTACAAGATGGATTACCGCAAGCTGCTGGAGTACCACCTCCAGACCGGGGCGCTGGCGACCATCGGGGTGTTGCGGCGGCGGCGGGTCGAGGCCGCCCGCCAGTTCGGCGTGATGGAGGTCGATACCGAGAACCGCGTGCTGGGATTCCAGGAAAAACCGGCCGATCCCAAGCCCATCCCCGGCGACCCCGAGTTTTGCCTCGCCTCGATGGGCATTTATGTCTTCTCTGCCCGGTTCCTGTTCGAGGAACTGTGCAAGGATGCCACCCGCCGGGGCAGCCGGCACGACTTCGGCAACGACATCATCCCCGCCATCCTGCCGACTGGCAAAGTGTTCGCGTATCCTTTCCGCGACGAGAATCGCAAAAAGGATGCCTACTGGCGGGACGTGGGCACCGTGGACGCGTACTACGAGGCCAATATGGACTTGGTGTCGGTCGATCCGGAGCTGAACATGTACGACATGGAATGGCCCATCCGTACCTATCAGCCCAATCTGCCGCCGCCCAAGTTCGTGTTTGCCGAAGAGCACCGCCGCGGCTATGCGCTAGATAGTATTGTCTGTGCCGGAACGATCGTCTCTGGGGGCCGGGTCGAACGCTCGATCCTCGGCCACCAGGTGCGGATCAACAGCTACGCCCATGTCGAAGACTCGATCCTGTTTGCCGGGGTGAATATCGGCCGCCATGCCCGGATCCGCCGGGCAATTATCGACAAGGGGGTCCATATTCCCGCTGGGGTGGAGATCGGCTATGACCCCAAACTGGACTTGGCCCGCGGATTCACCGTTACCGATAGCGGTGTGACCGTCATCCCGCAGACGGATGGGATCGAGCGTTCGTGGGAAGCCGGCCCGCAGAAAAGCGAGGTGGCCTGAACCGGGCCAAAGAGGCCCTAATTGCCCAACCCGCGCCATGGGCGGAGCGCGGCATCCATGCTGCCGCAGCTACCGAGACGACTCGGCTTGCCCCGATTCTCTTATTTTCCTCTTCCACGCCTCTTGCCGGAAAAAAAGAACAGCCCGGGCGACGTGCTGCCGCTCCGGGCTGTTTCCCCCCTGGGACAACGTGCTTTTCGTAGGATGCGTGGTCCGCACGCAATGCTTGGCTTTGGCTGGTGTGCTTACGCCGCACACACGCGCTGCCCGGCCAGCCAAACCCGCATGGATTGCGTGGGGTTTGCCGAAGGTCTGGCGGCCGTATCGTGGCGGGCCGCGAACCGCCGCATGGGTTCTGGTATCGGTCCGACTTGCCCTGCGACTTTTGCGGGCGGCAGCGATGACAACGGGCGGTGGGGAATTTCCGCTTTCTGCTCATCAACTTTGCCGGTTAGGCCGATTCTGAGGGGGCAGATTCCCGGCAGTGCGCCGGCAGCCGGGCAGCTTACCCCGTTTGACCAAACCCGACCTGCGACGCGAAACGGAGGCGGAAGTGAGTCGGATTTATCGGCTTGTGGTGGCGGTCTTAGGTTCCCCAATTGTGTGGGGGGCTGCGGCAGGCACGGCTTTCTTCGCGCTTGTGCATGGGGGGGTGCTGGGCCGGAATTTCTTCCCCCGGTATTGCGCCGGGCACCCGGTCAACTACGCCGAGACGTATCTTTTCTTCGTGGGTTTGGCGGTCCTGGTGCGCAAGGCGCTCGAGGTGGCGGGCCAACGGCAGCGCCTGGGGCGGATCCATTTGGGGCCGGTACCGGCCGGCGGCCAGTCGCCGGATGAAGCCCCTTCGCTTCTGGCCCGCCTGGAACGCCTGCCGCAGGCGTGGCACGGCGACTACCTGGTCCGCCGGCTGCGCGACGGGCTGCAATACGTATTTCGGCGCGGCTCGGGCGAGGGCCTCCAGGAGCACCTCAATCAACTGTCCGAGGCCGACGAAACCCGTTTCCACGCCAGCCTGGGTCTGCTCCGGCTGATCGTCTGGGCCATACCCATTTTGGGGTTCTTGGGAACGGTGATCGGCATCACGATGGCCATCGCCAATTTACGGCCCAGTGCCCTGGAAGAGTCGATGACCGAGGTCACCGCCGGCCTGGGCGTGGCGTTCGATACCACGGCACTGGCGCTTGCGCTATCGATCGTGCTGATGTTCGTGCAGCACTCCGTGGACCGTGCCTGCGGGGCCTTGCTCGAGGAGGTCGCGCACCGGGCCGAGGCGGAACTGTTAGGGCGCTTTCCGGAATATGCCCAGTCGGCCCCGGAGTCGGCCATCCTGCGGCGCCTGGCCGACACCATGGTGCGGTCTTTGGAGCAGTTGGTCCGCCGGCAGGCGGAGCTTTGGCAGCAGGCGTTGGACGAGGCGCAGTCGCGCTGGGCGACGATGGCGGCCGAGGCGGGCCAACAGCTTCAGTCGGCCCTGGCAGGCGCCCTGGCCGACACGATCCAGATCCGCAGCCGGCAGGAGGCCGATGCCCGCCGCTTCGAGGAGACGCTGGCCCGGCTGGCGGCGGCCATCCACCTGCTCAATGCCCGGCTGGGCGAACCGCCCCGGAGCAGCGTGATTTCGCTGGAGCGTGCCCGCAGGACGGGTGAAGCGGCATGAGACGCCGGACCCATTCCGATCGCCAATCCGGAACGCCCGTGGCCTTGTTCCCCTTCCTGGCCGTGCTGGTGTGTACCATGGGGGCGTTGATCGTCATCCTGGTGGTGCTGGCCCGCCAGGCGAAGGTTCAAGCCGCCCGCGCCGCCCAATCCCGCCATGCCGAACAGATCGAGGACCTGGCCCGGCAGCGGGAGATGGCCGAGTGGCGCATCTCCACCCTGGCCGAAGCCCGCCGGCAGGCCCAGGAACAACTGGCCAGCGCCCGGCTGCGTTTGGGCCACATCGAGGAGCACACGCGGCAACTGGAGCGGCGGCTGGCCGAGCTTCGGCGCCAGCAGGAAGCGCTGGCCGCCCAGGCGGCATCCGCCGGCTCCCAGGACCGGCGCCGTGCGCTCGAAGCCGAACTGGCCGCAGTCGAGGCCCGAATCGCCGAGACCCGCAAGCGGCTCGAGGCGGCCCGCACCGCGGCTGGCACCAAGGCCAAGAGCTACGCGGTGGTACCGTACCGCGGCCCGCATGGGACGCACCGCTGGCCGATCTACTTGGAATGCCGCGCCGACGCGGTGGTGATCCAGCCCGATGGGATCGAACTTGCACCATCGGATTTCGAGGCCCCGCTAGGCCCCGAGAACCCGCTGGCCACTGCCCTGCGGGCGGCGCGGGAACACCTGGCCAGCCGGGGGGCCATCGACCTTTCGTCGGGCGAGGAACCGTATCCGCTGTTGATTGTGCGGCCGGAAGGAATCATGGCCTTCTACGCGGCCCGCGAGGCCCTGCGAACGTGGGGCGCGGAGTTCGGTTACGAGCTGGTCGGCTCCGACTGGCAGCTCCGCTATCCCCCCACGCCGCCAGGGCTCCGCGGGACCTTGGAAAAGGCGGTCGCCACGGCCCGCCTCGAGCAACGGGCCCTGGCCCTGGCCATGCGCGCCGCAGGCACGGCAGGCGCAAACTCCGCCGCACCGCCGGCCAAAGCGGTGTATCGCGTCGCGCCAGGTGGGGGGGGCCTGATCGAGCAGGCGGGCGGGCCCGCTCAAAATTCCTCGCGGCGGTCGCCGTTTGCTTCGCCAGATGCCCGGCCGGCCACTCCGCCCTCGCCACAACATGCTGCCGCAGCCGCTACCCACTCCCCGCCGGGCCCGTTGCCCCAGGAATCTGCGGTCCGGCAGGCGGCCGGCCAAAGCGGCCCGCTGGTCCGGCCGGGCCAGTGGATCCCCCAGGAGCGGCCATCGCGCCGGGAGTCGCCGGCCGGCGATCCGGCTGCTGAAAAACCCCAAAGCCTCGCCCAAACGCGCGGAAAGAATTGGGCCCTGCCCGATGCCACCCGCGATGCGGTCCCCGTCACCCGCCCCATCCTTCTGCGGTGCGAGCCTGACCGGCTGATCGTCTTTGGCCAGCCGCAAGGCCAAGTCGAGCAGATCGTGGAGTTTGGCGCCCGGACCGAGGCCTCGATGGACCAGCTCATTGCGGCCATCTGGGAGCACATGCGGCGCTGGGGCATTGCCGGCCGAAAGATGTACTGGCGGCCGGTGCTGCGCGTCGAGGTGGCGCCGGGGGCCGAAAACCGCTTCCTGGAGATGCAAGCCCTCCTGGAAGATAGCGGTCTGGATATCGAGCGGCGCACGGCCAGCCCCTTGCCGCCGGAGAACGCCAGCCATTGACCAACCCCGCCCTCCCCGCGGGTCCATCTCTTGCGGCAACAGGCCATGAGGCAACACCAGGGCGAACAATCCGCCAGCGCCGGCCATGATTCGTTTCTGGATATCGTGACGAACATGGTAGGCATCCTCATCGTGCTGGTGATGGTGGTGGGACTGCGCATCCGCAATGCGCCGGTGCAGGCCGAGGTGGACGAGGCAACCCGCGCCGCGGCCGCCGATCTGGCCCGCACCCTGGCCACCGAAGCCTCGCTGCGTGACGAGGTGCAGAACACCCGGGCCGAGACCCAGCGCCTCCAGGCCGAGGCCGCATTGCGCGACGCCCAGCGGATGCTGGCAGCCCGGTTAGCCACCCAGCTTGAAGAGCGGGTCGAGCAGGGGCGGGGGCAACTGGACGCAGCCCGCCGCCAGGAGTTCGACCTTTCGCAAGCCCTAGCGTCGGCCCGGCAGAGGCTGGAGGAACTCCGCCAGCACGCCGCCTTGGCCGAGTCGATCCCCCAGGAACCCGAGGTCATCGAAAGCTATCCCACGGCGCTGAGCCGCATCGTGGACGGGCCGGAAATCCACTTCCAGCTTCGCGCGGGCCGGATCGTTCTGGTGCCGGTCGAGCCGCTCCTCTGGGCCGCCCGGGAGGATATGCGGCGGAAGCTGCCGGACTTCGCCCGGCACGCCGATTTATCTTCCTCGGCCAACGTGGTGGGGCCGCAAGGCGGATTCCGCTTCCGCTACGAGGTCCAGAGGTTCGAGGAGGTGGTGCGCCGGCCGGAAGGCCCCGCGCGCCGCGAAGGCATCCGCATGGTCCGCTGGACCGTGGTGCCGGTTTCCAGCGACCTGGGCGAACCGGTGGATGCTGCGCTGGCGGAGAACTCGGCCTTTCGCCGGGCGCTGGCCGGCCATGACCCCGCGCACACCACCGTAACCGTGTGGGTGTACCCCGACAGTTTCGAGTCGTTCCGCGCCATCCGCAAGGAACTGCACCGGCTGGGGTACGCCTGCGCGGCCCGGCCGCTGCCCGAAGGGGTGCTGATCAGCGGGTCGATCGAGGGGACGAAATCGGCCGCGGAATGACTTGCCGCCAAAAGCTTGCGGCGTGCCATGGGGCGGCCGGCTCATGCGTCCAGGCAAATCCGCCGCCCCTCGCGGAAGCTGCGGTCGGCCTGCTCGACGATCCACAGGGCCCGGCAGGCATCCTCCAGATCGGTCGTCTTGCGGACCAGGCTCGTCACCGCGCGGTGGAACTGGGTGAGCAGATACTCGCCCACCGGCCGCTCGCTTTCCAGCGATTCCTGGTGCCGGCCGGCCTCGTCGAACCAGATGACCGTGGCCGGCAAATCGACAAAGGCCAACCCGCGCTCGCACGACACCTGGAGTGCGGCCAGGGGGCGGTAGGTGATGGCCTCGTGCCAGGCGGCCGGGAAATACCGGCCGCAACTGATCTGCGCAATCGGCCCCGTGCCCGGCGCATCGCCCTCGGAAAAGTCCAGGCTCAGCATCTGGTAATCGGACTCACCGGTCTCGTCGCCCACGTGCGTGATGCCGGTCACCCAGCGGGGATCGCGCCCCACCACGTAACGGCACCAATCGACCTGCTCGACGAGTTCCTGGAGGATGGTGCGGTGCGGCCGGCTGCATTGATTGGCGTGCTCGGGGATGGGGAGGCGATGATGGCAGAACAACAGCCGGGGGGGCCCCAGGCGCGTGGCGATCAACTCTTTCAGGCGGAGG
>JBBIQF010000208.1:0-10503 GCA_037442445.1 Planctomycetaceae bacterium | reverse complement strand
ACAACCGTTCACCGCGCGGGACGTTACCGGGCAACAGGCAATGCCTCGGCCACGAGAGAGCGTGGCCCTCCACCTTGGAGGGACGCGCTCCGTCGCGTCCGTCGCCTCGGCGTTGCGTCGCGTCCCGGGCGCTTCCCTGCGGGGATGCGAGGGGGGCCACCAAGTATGGCATCTTGCCCAATTCGCCACACATCGCCATACTGCCCTAAACACGCCCTGGGGTCATCCCTCTGCCTACCCAGTTTAACGCCTATCCCCTTTCTGCGCAGGAGACGCTTATGGCCTCGAAATCGACCCGCCGCAAGTTCTTCCAAGCCGCCGGCGCTACCGCTGCCGCTGCCGGACTGCTTCACCCTGCAGTCTCCGCCAGGGGCAGGCGTGCTGGAAGCAGCAATCTGTTGTCCAACCCACCCCCGTGAACCCTTCCTCCCCGGAGGTGCGTGAGAATGCTGTCCGTGGACTCTCTCCCCAAGCGACCTTCCCGTGTAGCCGCGCGCCGCTTGCGGTGGATTTGCGCTTGCCTGTTGGCCGGGCTGGCCACTGCGCTATTGGCGGGCTGCGGCCAGAGTCCCCCGTCCGCGCCTCGCACATCCGGGCGCACCGCCCCGCCCGGGACTTCTACCGGAACACCACCGCCCCAACAAACAAGCCAGCCCGATACCCCGGCGGCGGCCGCGCAGCCGACCCGGCCGGCTCCTCGGCCAGCACCGCGCCTTCGGCCTCCGCCGCACTGCCCCGGCTGCTGGATTTGGGTGCGGATAAGTGCATCCCTTGCAAGAAGCTGGCCCCCATCCTGGAAGAGCTGAAAAAAGAATACGCCGGCTCGCTCGAGGTGGTGTTCATCGACGTGTGGAAAAACCCCAGTGCCGCGCTCCAATACGGCATCGAAGCCATCCCCACCCAGATTTTCTTTGGCGCCTCGGGCAAAGAACTCTTCCGCCACGAGGGCTTCTACAGCAAGCAGGAAATCCTGGCCAAATGGCAAGAACTGGGGGTCACCCTGGCAAAACCCCCGTCGCCCCCAGGGCCGTAGCGTGGTGCCGCGAAACCGCTCTTGTGCCTGTCGAGCCGGGGTTCGGCACTTTGCCGGCCGGAAAAACGATGCGTGGGAGAGGCCGGCGCCATCCCCGCGCATTTGTTTCAGCTCGAGGTGCCCAACTGGGGAAAGGCCGGAAGTCGCGACTCGGTCAACTGGGGCTTTTCGGTCCGAGCGGATGCCGCCATCACCTGGCCGGCCGATTTTGGCTCTAGTAACGATTCAGTGGAGCGAAAGTCTTCGGTCCGAGCCAGCTCGAGCGCGGCCTTCCAAAGCGCCTCGAAAACCGCGCGGCCCACCGGGCTGAAGCCATGGGCAAGGATGGATTGATTCCGAGCCACCAAGGTCGAGCCCTGCCGGCGGTCAAGGCCCAGTTGCTTGAACTTTTTCCCCAACGGGTCGTCCGTGGCGTCCAAAAGCTGATACGCCTGCTGGAGCCCAAGTCTCACCGTGCCTAGTTCGCTTGACATCTGCCACTCCCGGCGCAGCGCTTCTGGTATCCGCTCGATCGGAACGGCAGCCGTGCTGGGAATTCCAAGGCGCTGTGCCAGCGCCTTCTGGGCGAGGAACTCGATACACCGGTAGAGGCGGGCCGTGGCGTCGTCGAACCGCCCTTGGGTGGCCCGCCGCCGGGCGTTGGCCAACAAGTCCAATACGCGGGTGAAACTCAGTTCTTGCCCGTCGACAAGGTCTTGCAAATAAAGCTCGTGCTGCTCGAGCCAGCGGAACAATCGCTCGGCTCGGGTTTCTCCCAACGCAGAAACCAAGTCGTTCTTGGCTTTTTTCATGTCTCTGACTTTCGCAAGCGCCGAGCGATGCTCGAAACGATCCCAAGCGTCATACGCCTCGGCCAGGCATTGCAGCGACTGGAATTCGCGCTTCCGCGCGGGATCCGACATATGTTCCTTCGTTCGCCCCGCCAGTTCCGCTGCGGCAGAATAGTTAAGCCCATCGAAAAGCACGATAAAGTGCTCCACGGCCTGGAATCCCATGGCGTCCCACGGGTTATGGGTGTGGAGTACCTGCTCTTTACCCGATACGACAACCCCTAGGCCTCCCTTGTTACGCTCCATGCCGCCCACATACGAAAAAATGCAGGGCCATCGATGGGCAATTAAAGCCAACGCCGCAGTCATGCACTTGGTGCCCCCGGTGAAATCGACGACGACCTGGAACCGCTCGCCGCGACCGAGCCATTCGCGGACGGCCGTCTCGATCCGCCGCAAGGTCGTTACGCAGGCCGCGAAGTCCTGGCTGTCGGGCACTTCCAGAATGTCGTAGCGCCCCGGTTCGAGCCTGAGACCCTCGGACCAGGCGAGCGGGCCTATCCTTTGCTCGATCTGGCCGCGGGTCTCCGGCGAGACGACGAACTGGATGCGCTGGGGCACCCAGTGCTTCAGCGTGGCCACGATAGGCTCCGGGCTGCCGCCGACGGTGCACACCAGAAGGGTATGGGGTTGCTCGTCCATGGATTACCGGCCTCCGCGCGGCCCCGGCCGGCCAGGACCGCCTTTGGGTCGGCCTTGGGGCTTCTTCGAGCGACTATCGTCCGCCGCGGTGGGGTAACGGAAGGCGATCTCGCGCTGGGTGGCGGATTGGACGATCAGCACCACTTGGTCCCCCGGTTTCTTGTCCGCGGGTACGTCAGCGCTGTTTTGGATGGGCCCGGCGATTCCCGTGGCTACATGCCGGGCCTTCCAGCCTCCCTTTTTCGTCTTTTCCGCCAGCAATTCGGCTTGTACCCACTCGCCGGCGCGCGGGAGAGTGCTAGCCCCCAGAGGCGCCGAAGAAGCCGCAGGTCCCGCAGGGGCAGCGGCAACCCTCCGGGATGGTCCCTCTGGCGGCGGCAAGTTGCCCCGCCGGCGCAGATCGCTTGTAAAATCTTCAACGAACTCCTTCAAGAATGCGCTGCTGGTCTGCAAGTCGGGCAAATGCGATGCCGCAAACGCCAAAACGCGGACAATCGGGCAGCCATTGGCCAAAGACAAATGGATATGGACAGGGGACGAATGGCGGCCGTTGGCGCTTACAGGTGGCAGAGGCCTGAAAGCCCCGCGTTGCGGCGGACCAATACGCCGTGGCAGTCCCAAGGCCATCTTTATTCGATCGTGCCTGTATTTTTTTGCGATTGCTTGATATGCGAAACCGATCTGGTCCAGCACCGCCCATATGTCCTGCCAACCCGCGCCAAACGACACCTCCTCGGGACCCAGGGCCCTTTCTAGTGACGACGAATGGAGCCGCCTTTCCTCGAATGCACCGGTCAGGTCCAGCCGCTCGCGTAGCTGGCCAGCACAGCGGCGGCACGCCTCGATATTCCACTGCTCAAAACCGCGCGCAGACAGCGACCCGAACCCCTTCCCCGCCTTGGACCCCACCCCGCCATACTGGCAAAGCAGCCACAAAGCCGCCTTGGCCTGTTCCAGAACATCCTCCGCGGGAATCCGCTGGGCGCTGCGGGCTTTCCCGGAGTCCTGGAGGTCTTTACGATTTCGCAGGAACGCAGTCGGCCGGGCGACCAGGCGCAATCGCCACCGCGCCCCCGGCTCTACGTACCAGCGCTGCTTGCGCTGCCCTCTACTGGTTTCGTCCATGCCGTACGACGCATACCACAACCCTTGCGTGACTTTGCGCGGGTCCTCGTTGGGGATGCCGTAGTCCGACTGTTTCTGCCGTTCGTCAAAATACGCTTTCACCCGCTTATCGTAACGTTGGACCTTCAAATCGCCCTGTTTCTCAAGAACGATCCGCACGGCGCCGCCGCTGTAGGTGTCGCCCCAGATAGCCGCTTCCAGCGCGCGCAGCGTCTTCACATCGACGAAGCCGGCGTGCATGGTCCGCCACCACCAGCGCAAGACTCCTCTCAAGGTTGCCGGCCGCAGGTCGCAATCGTCGGCCTGCTGATTGGCCCCGGCTAGGAAAGCCGGCGTAATCAGCTCCAGCGCCGTCTCGAAGACCGCACGGTGCTTGGCGCCACGGGTTGCCGCCGACCAACTGGCCTCGACCGCCTGAACCAACCCGCCAGCGGCGATCTCGTGCCCTCCGGCTGGCCTGAAACACCCGTATCCGGCGTTCGTTTTTGCTCCCGCACCTAAATGGCAGAGCGCACCCAAGAGCCACTCCTGGGCGAGTTGAAGCAACTCGTCGGATACGCTGGCCCGGCGTTTGGAGAGCACAAAATCGAAGGTCGCGTCAGGCTTTACCGCCAGGAAATAGACCGGAACCGGGTTTTCCCAATCACCGGGAGGATGGGCGTCATCGTCCGGCTTGGCCTGGTAGTAATCCGGGTGATGGTTGTTGACGATATCCACAAGAAGTTCCGGCCAACTCGTGGGCCAGGCGTCGTGGAAGACGATACCCCCGCAGGAGGCGGCAATTTCGGGCGGTGCGGGATCGCTTGGGTCGTGGCGCCGCACCTCGGCCGGGTGGCTGGGGTCCTTGATCTGTTCACGGCGATCGGGGCTGGGCGCCCACCCGAACACGTCCTCGATCTGCCGCCATGCGAGCCTGCGGTCGGATTGGCCTGGCAGCCATATCGTTTCGGCATAGGCGCGGGCCATGCCCTTGAGCCCGCTGCCAGGCAGGTACGCAAACCCATATAACGGATGCAAGCAGATGCCGGCGTTCTCCAAAGCCGAGGCCCGGGCGAGGTGCAAAGCCAGCGGACTGGTCGTCGCGCAGCCGAACATGCATACGCCAGGCAGCGCGGAAAGAGACTCCTGACGCCGTGCACGAAGTATTTCGAGAAGGCCGCCGTCGCCGGTGGTGCGGCAGACCTCGCTTAGCCCGGCTTTTTGGACGGACTGATCGCCCGGCGGAGTAAACTTGTCCAACTGGAGACCCGGGTGCCGTTGGCTTACGGGCGTGCCCCGCACCAGTTGGGCCGTGGTCAGTGGTAGCACAAGGGTCATGTCTCCTCCCCTTCCGTCAATCCCTCCGCCTCGGCGAAGCGATTGAGCCACACAAGATACGCGAGGACTTCGTCGGTAGCCCGGCGGAGAAAGTCGGAGTCCCCGTGGACAAGCCGTTCGAGCAGGTCTTCGGGTCCGCCCGCTTTGGGCGGCAACCGGGTCTTGATCCAATCGTTCAGTTCTGCCAGCAAGCCGGGGGCGTAGCCCTTGGCTCGGAGGAATGCCAGCGCGTGGCCCAGGCCGGCAGCGAGGATGCGCGTGGGCAGTTTTTTCGCTTGTCCGCCGAACTTCTTGGGGTCCTGCTTCTCATGAGGCCCCTGTTGTTTTTTCGCGCGGTTCACTGCTGCCCAAGCATGGCTTGCGCGGCGCTGCTCCAGCGTAGGCGTAGCGCTCGATTTCACCGACCCCGCCATCATGCACCCTCCTTTCCGCTAACCAAGCGCACGACACACAGGCCTTTGCCGATGGTCTCGTCGCCCCCGATCTGGAGTACTCCGCGGCGCTGCTCGAGCCGGACGCGCATAAAGGCGAGCACCTCCCTGGCCGGTATTCGGACCGTCTTGCGCTCTTCGTTCTCGTCGTCCTTGCGGAAAACACGGCGGCTGGGCTCTGCCAGGGCCAGGCAGTAAAAAATCGTCTCCGGCGGCAGGAATTCCTGGTAGAAAAGCGCTCCGGACTCCACCGTTTTCCGCTCGTAGGCAAGCCGCACGCGGGCCACCACTTCCGTGGCGTGCCGCACGAAATGGGTGAAGTCATCATCGTGCAGGACCACGAAGTGGCTTTGCAGCCGCTGCCTGGTGCGTTCATCGGCCACCGCGTGCGTCGAAACCCAATCGGGCACTTGGCCGGCATCGGTGGTACGCTCGAATTCGAATTCCTCTAGAACCAGTTTATTGCCCCCGGCCAAAAGCGGACTTGCGGCGGGGCAGTAGGCTTTATCTTTGGCAGGCCACTTTGGGGGCAAGTCAATAAGCTCCCCTCCGGTGCCGGAAAGGTCTAGATCGCGGCGGAGCCGTTCCAGGACGCCGCCGCATGTGACCCAGGCGAAAACGCCGCGGAGCGACCGCACGGGGAAAGCCAGTATCCGGGCATCGGTGAGGCTCAGGGCCCCGGCATGATCGCGGGCCTGCGACGTTTCGGGGCCGAAGACCGCCAGCCATGTCTGCCGCTCGGTGCCGTCAGCCGGGCTTGGCCGGCAGGCATCCCGCAGGATGCCCTTGAGGGTGGACCCGGGAATGACAGGCCACTGGGTATGGCGTTCGCGCTGCACCGGCAGGTCCACGGTTCCCAGCGCGGTGCCCGAGCCGGGATGCAGCCCGGTTTGGGCGTGTATGAACAGGATGGCGGCAGCTCGTGCGGCCGCCGTCGGGGATACGGACTCATTCATCGTTCCATACTCCTGCAAGGCAGCAACCCCAGCCCAGTTGGCGATCTTCGTCGGTCTCTGCGACGGTGGACTGCCAGTCCGGGGGGAGCGAATCGAGGAAGAAGACAGTACCGGCGGCAGCAGCAAAGCGGGTGGGCTTGGGGCCGCCGCGGGCGAGGTCCCAGCCGGAAAAAGCCAGGGGAGCAGGCACTGCCGCGGCCACCAGACAGTTAGCCAACGCCCGCGGCCTCCATCCCGCTTCGAACACGCACGGCGTGGTCAACAAGAGCAGCGGCTTTTCGCCATCGGAAGGGAAAGCCTCTGGCCAGGCGAATGGTTCGTCCAGCCGGCGGACGGCCACGCGCCGCCCCTCGCCTCCGAGTGCTAGGATGTCGATTCCATCCAGCGCAGAAGCTTCCGGCAGACTGATTTCGGCATATAGGAAGACGCCCGGGTTGAGGACCAGGAACCCCCGCCCAAATATCTGCGACTTTTCCACGGCAAGCCGGTCCGGGGTAATGCCGATGCCGGTGCGGTGGTCCAAACCGAATAGGTCGCCCGAACACACGACCGCGTCGCCTTGCGGAATACCACCGCGCAGGAACTGTTCGAGGCCGTCCCGGGTCAAATAGCCCTGGGCCGGTTCCGTTGGGCCGAGGTGTTTCAGCCACAGAGGGCGCAGGCCGCGTTGGTCCGCGGGCGGGTCCCAACCCGGTAGCCGCCCTTCAGGCAAGGGGGCCAGCCGGAAGCACTGGGCCGGCTGCCTCTTCGCCTCCGTTTCCTTTTGGGAAAGGGCCGGCGCGTGGCAAGCACCGGCCGGCTTTGCTCGGTGGACGATGGCCGGCATGGGCACCAGCACCTCGTAGGTTTGTTTGCGCGCATCGATCCAGCGCGCAAGCCACGGTCCGCGCACGGCCAATTGGCCGATCCAGTGGTATGCGGGTGGGCATACGGCAGGCACCGCCTGAGCCAGCGGCTGGCCAGTCTCCAAGGCTTGTCTTAAGCGTTTGAAGTCGCACCCGGCGGAGCGCAACAGGGCGGTCCGCAGGGCCCCCGCCAGCGTCTGAGGCAACGGCAAGCCGCTTACCATATTCTCCGTGCCACTCAAGAATGGCCGGCCGTCCCGGAAAAACAAGACGTCCAGCGGCTCCAGGCAGAGTCCAATGGTGTTGGCCGACACGGTATTCATTCCTCCCTCCCGCGGGCCATGAATGAGGCCGCCTGGCACAAGGTCAGGAACTGATCGAGCGACTTCGCGATACTGAAGTTGTAACGGCCGTCGGTTACCGATTGGCGGAATTGATCGAACTGAGCGGCCAGGCATTCTCCGGCGGTCTCCCCCGGCTTGGGGTGGGGAGGCTCGCCGAATCGCCGTCGGGTATTCACCTCGGCCCGGTCAAGTTGCCTTCGGACCTCGGCTCGGATCGCTTCGACCGGCAGGGCCCCCAGCACCTCGCGGTCCTGGTACAAGCGGTACGCCCAGCGATCCGAGGCCCCCAGGGCGAAGGCCTTACGCCAATGGTCCACTTCGGCGAGGAAGGTCCAAGGACAGATCGCTGCGGTGTGCGCGCCCGAGCGGCGGCACACGGCCACGGCCAGGCAATTCCGGCCCGAGTCCTTCGCCAGGTCCTCCGCTTCCCTCGCGGCCCGCAGAGCCAGGCGCAGGTCGTCTTTGGCATGGACGATGGCCAGCCCTCCAGAAAGGGTCGCGCGCCGGCCCATCATCGGGCACTCGCCATTTTGCGTCTGGTACCAATCGCTTGTGTAAGCCTTTTGCAACTCCAAAGCGCACTGGAGCGCCGTGCCCACGGGCAGAACCACCAGGGTATCGTCCCCGCCCGAGTAGATTACCGTGCCGTGGTATTCTTCCGCGACTTGCGGCACCACGTGAAGCGCGAAGTTGGCCAAAGCCGAGCTGATGGCGGCGTGCAGAGAAGGGCTGACGGGCCGCCGGGCGTCGAGGCCCCTCTGGGCCGCATCGCCCGCAGTTTTCTCATAGTACTCGACCAACTTCGGATGCATGATCTGGCGCACCGCTGGCGATTTCTCCCCGCGGAGCCAGGCCCCCAGTTCGTCGCCGTCGAGTTTCAAGATGGCGTAGTAGACCGGGGCGGGACCGAAGTCGTCGCGGGCACGTTGGATGGGGTCCCAAAGTGCTTGGGGACACGCAACGGCCTCGTCGAGGTCTTCGTCGGGCCGCCGCCAATGGAGCCAGTGCCCGTTCCAGGGCGGATTTGACGCCGATTTCCAGTCGATGCCGGCCTGGTGAAGCCATTCGGCGGCGGCTACGGTCCAGGTGTCGGGGAACTTCAGGTCTTGGGCAGAAACCTGAAGCGCGCTTTGGAAGAACGCCGGCGCTGCGAAACGCTTGGCCAAGGCCACCGCGCACAGGGCCTCACCGGCCCGCACCCGAACGCCACCGAGGCTGAGGCCATTCGGCTTGGCCATCGAATCCCAAAACTTGGCCGACTGGCCCAACTCCTCGGGCCCCATCTGCTCGAAGGTGCCCAACAGGCTGCATTTCTGAGGGAATCGCTCCCCGGAGGCAAAGGCCGGATTGGCTGGCACGTGACGGATCGCACGGTGCGCCGCAAGCGCGCGATGCACCAGTTCCACCTGGTACTGCCACCGGCCTGCGTGCTCCTGGGCATACGCGGGCTGGTCAGGCGGCGGAATGCAACGGGCGAGTTGGCGCACGGCTTCGGCGTCAGGAAACGCATCCTGGAACGATTTTCGACCCGCTAGCAAGTCCGCCAGCCGCCGGTCGATCTCCTCCTCTGGGCCCCCAAGCGGAATGGCAGCCGTCCTGAACCAGAAGTAGTTTTCGATCTGCGCATCCCATCGTTTATCCCATTTGGGCCACGCGCCGGAAAGCCGCGGGCTGATCTCTTGGCGGACCTTGTCGGCCAGCGTCTTCCATGCCTCGTGCGCCGCTTGCCGGCATCTGTCCGCCCACTGTCGTGCCTGCTGGCCGTCAGTACCCCAGGGCACTACGGCCAGGAAGCGATGGGGAAGGGCCGGTGTGAGCCGCAGGGGTACCGCTGGCGCCGGTACCTTGCCTGCCAATCCCGCCGTAGCTTCCAACCACAAATCCACCCACGGATTGCCGCGGAGTGCCGGATACACGACGGCGCTCGGCCCGAGCTGTCCGATGACCGGCAGCATGGCCTGGAACGCCAGCCAGGAAAGGATCATGCTTCCCGACCACAGGTCCCGCAGACTCCGCGCGGCCTCGATGAACGGCTGGACCGGGCCCAACGCGAAGGCCAATATCGCCGCCCCCTGGCCCAGGCACTCCGTGGCTTTGAACGCGGCCGTCGCATCCAAATGATGCCAAATGGTATGATCGGGGACCCGGGTATCCGCTGGCAGGCAAGCCAGAACCGGATCCACTTCCTCTGCCAGACGCTCCGGCCACAGCCGCCAGATAGCTAGGAACCGGCGCCTTAGGCCCGAGGCACCGCCTTCAAGGCCCTCGATGAGCCTGCGCAAGCACTCCCGCTCCCTCAGCCCCAAAGCGTCATCCAGCGCAGGAACCGCCAACGTCCGCTCTTGGCCCGATAGCGGGTGGCGGGTTTCGAGTTGGCCTTGTTCGGGTCCGACGGCCCATTGGCCTGCCTCGCCTGCCCGCGGCATGGGGAGGCGCTCGACCATGGCGGCTATGGGGTCGGCACCGGCGACGGATTCTTCCAATAGCCGGCGGCTGACCTCCACACCTGCACCTTCCAGGGCCACCTGTGCGTTGTCGCGCCCGCGGCGGACATGCCCGGCAATGGAAAGTGCCTTGTCGGGCGGATCGTGCAGATACGCCAGAAGCAACTCGCTCCAGTCGAGATCCACGGGCTACCCCCCGTTTCAAGAGACGTCCCTTTTGGCGAGATGGCCCTACGATACTCGATGGCCTCCGCGCGTGCAAGTGCCCCCGCTGCGTGCAGCAGGTTGGCACCGCACCGGGGTCCTGCGTAGAGCGGCTTGCGCGAGACCGCCACACGTGGCAAGCCACCGGCATCGTCATCTCGCTGCGGGCGGAGCGCCAGCGCCACGGCCTTCCATCCGTTTACCGGATGCGGTGCCGCCCGCAGGTGGCGGCTTGACATGCTTGCTGGCCGTGCCGCACAATACGCCGGCTGTTGGAGAGAGGTCCGTTATTCCTGGAGCCATGGGAGCCCGCGGTGATGAAACGCAGCGAA
>JBBIQF010000207.1:0-10521 GCA_037442445.1 Planctomycetaceae bacterium | reverse complement strand
GAATCCTGGAGTGGAAGGTCGAAGTGGCCAAATGAGTGCAGCGCCGGACCCGGCCCGGCAGGGCCCCCAGGGGGCTGCGGTCCCCGGGCCGGCAAGCCCGCCGGCCGGCGGCGCCCGCTCGCCTGCACCTGGCCCTGCGCCCAGCCGGCCGGCTGGGCCGGCGCCCCAAGGCCGCATCGCAGGCATCGACTACGGCAGGACGCGGCTGGGGATCGCCATTACCGACCCCGAGCGCCGGTTGGCCAGCCCATAAGAGAACTACGTCCGCCGTGGCCAGCGCCTGCACGAGGCCCGGTTCCTGCGGCTCGTGGCCGAAGAAGGCGTCACCCTGTTCGTCGTCGGGCTGCCGGTTCACCTTGACGGGCGCGAGAGCCCGCAGTCGATCGAGGCCCGCCAGTTCGGGGCTTGGCTGGCCAAGGTAACCGGCGTGCCGGTCGAATTCTTCGACGAGCGCTTTACCACCGTCGAAGCCGAAGGGCACCTGCTTGCTGCCGGCCTGACCCGCAAGCGGCGCAAGGCCCGGCGCGACATGCTGGCCGCGCAGATCATGCTGGCCGCGTTTCTGGAATGCTCGCACCGCCGGGCAGCCGGTCCCGCCCCGCTGGACGACGCATCCGTATAGGTCACCGGGCAAGCACGCCATCGGGCCGTTTAGGCCGGTGTGCCCTGGGTGGAAGTGATCATGTCGATACAAGCGGCGCTTGTGGTGGGATGCGGGTACTTGGGGCTCCGTGTGGCGCGGCGTTGGCGGGCAACGGGGCGCGAGGTCTATGCCGTGACCCGCCGGCCCGAGCGAGCCGCCGAGCTGGTGGCCGAGGGGCTGCGCCCTGTGGTGGCCGACGTTACCGTTGCCCCGTCGCTGGCAGACCTTCCCCCGGCCGAAACGGTGCTGTACGCCGTCGGCCGGGACCGCCAAACGCGTGCTTCGGCCCAGGCCGTGTATGTGGAAGGATTGCTCGCGGTATTGGACCGGCTGGCGGCCCACCATCCGCCTCCGCGCCGGGTGTTGTTGGTGAGTTCGACCGGCGTGTACGGCGACGCGGCCGGCATGTGGGTGAACGAATCGAGCCCGTGTCTGGCCCAGGGCGAGGCGGCCCGGGCCCTGCTCGCTGCCGAAGCCGCTTTGCAGGCCCACCGGCTTGGCCGGCAGGCGATCGTGCTCCGCCTGGCCGGCCTGTACGGCCCGGGCCGGCTCCCAAAGCTGGCCGATCTGTTGGTCGGCAACCCCCTGCCAGTGGACCCCGAGGCCGTGCTGAATCTCATCCACGTCGAGGATGCGGCCCGTGCGGTGCTGGCGGCCGAGGCGCACGGTCAGGCACCCGGGGTGTACAACATCGCCGATGGCCATCCCGTGGTGCGGCGCCAGTTCTATCAGTACCTGGCCGAACTGCTCGGCTGCCCGGCGCCTATGTTCGCTCCGGCGCCAGCGGAGGGCGCCGGTAGGGTGGCTGCGCCGCACCCACGCGAGGAATCCGCTGCCGCCCCACCGGCCGCCGGCCGGGACCGCAGCGGCACCAAACGGGTGGACAACCGGCGGATGTTGCACGAACTTGGCGTCCGGCTGGCCTATCCGACCTGGCGCCAGGGGCTGGCCTCGATTGCGGCGGAACTCCGCGCCGGGGGGCAAGCCCCGGGGTGAACGGCTGGCCGCCAAATGGGTTTAAAGCCCCTCCCACGATGGGGCCACACCGAGGTTACCGGCGGACGTCGGGTCCGGCTATGGCAATGCTGCGGCCCATAGCGGATGTGCGTGATATTCCCTCAATGCCTCCAGGGGCCCTTGCCGATGGTGTTCGTAGCGAGGTAGGCCCCGGGCGCTCGGCGCCCCGGCATGAAACGACCGTGCCCTCGCACGTTGGCTGTTCCCATGGAAGGGGGGATGACATGATTCGCCGGACGATCCTCGGCCTGGTGGTGGCGGGTGCCTTTGCGCTGGTATTCGGAACGGCCGAAGCCCACGCCCAGCAGGCTTTCGGTCGCCAGTGGGGCCGAACGTACTCGACCCAGGACTGGAACCGCTTTTACCACTACCCGTACATCTACTATCCCCAGAACTTTTGGGGGGCGGAGTACTATCGCAGCTCCGAGGACTTGTACTTCCGCTATCCGCCCGAAATGCGGATTCCGGTGTATAACCGCCGGTGGTTCAACTACTACCCGGAGGAGCGGCGGTACCACAGCGGCCATCATTTCATCCTCGACGTGTTCTGAAGCGGGCCTCGCGCACAACCGGGGCCTGCGCAGGGCGGGCGATGCCCGGCCGGTATCCGTCCTAGTTTGCCGGCGGGCAGCGCCTGCCTTCTGCTTTGGCCACGGGGCATGGCGTGTTATACTCTCCGGCGCACGGTTTTTCCGAGTCTGTCCGGAGGGTGGTTCGCCATGCACGTCGTTTGCGTCCATGTCCGTGTGAAGCCCGAACACCGCGAGGCGTTCATCCAGGCCACGCTGGAAAACGCCCGGAACACGGTCCGCGAGCCGGGCAATCTGCGGTTCGACGTGCTCCAGCAGGCCGACGATCCCGATCGCTTCGTGCTGTACGAGGTGTACCGGGATGCCGCGGGCATGGAGGCCCACAAGCAGACGCCGCATTACGCCGCCTGGCGCGATGCCGTGGGGCCCTGGATGGCCGAACCGCGGACCGGCATCAAGTACACCCCGCTATTCCCCACCAGCGAGCGGCAGTGGAGGGCGGCCGAGGCGGGCTAGCGGCCCATTCGGCACGCGCTACTGGCGGCGCTAGCGGGCGATGTGCCAGGCCAGTTCCACGGCCACGGGGCCAAACAGCAAAAGCGGCAGCCAGGCCGCCAGCGCAGCACTCAGTATCGAGGCGGCCCCCAGGTGCTGGCACCCCAGGACCACCAGGGTGAAGCCCGTTACCACCAGCCCGCACAACCCCAGCGCGACGAATACGTTGCGGTGGTAGCGGGTCAGCACCAGCGGCAACCCCAGAAAGAACAGGGTGAAATCCAACAGCGGCTGCACGATCCGGCTGTGGATGGTGACGCGCATCCGGGCCCCGAACTCCAGGCTGGGATTCCGCAGCCCGCGGATCAATTGTGCCGTGGACGAATATTCCCGCCATGCCCCCAGGTCGGTCAGTTGTTCGAACGTCACATCGCTGGCGATAAAGCACTGGTCCGGCTGGAGCCAGTCGGGGGCGTCGCGGGGGGTGATGATCACCGGCCGGCCATCCACGACCAGCGACGGCCGGGTGGCCAGGTCCTTGGGCTGCTCGACGCCCACCAGCAGGTATCCCCCGGGCCGGCCCGCTTCCGGCGGGTGGTAATAGGCTTGGCGGGCCTCGACTTGCCGGGCGTAATAGTCCAGCTCGGGCGGCAAGAGAAAGCTGGGGGCCTCGATGCGCTTGTCGGCGGCATAGGTGGCCCGGCCGCGGATGAGGATATCGGTCCGCTGGTCGAATTGCGGCGACAGTTCGCGCGGGCGGTCGGCCAGCAGGTCTTGCGGTTTGCGGGCGATTTCCGTGCGGAACCGGGGGATGAGCAGTTCGCGGTTGGCGGCGGCTAAAGCGATGAACACCGCGGCCGCCCCGATCACCCCCCGGAGCACCCGCAGTTTGGAAATCCCCGCCGCTTCAAGCGCCACCAGCTCGTTGTGCCGTTGGATCCAGGCCACGGTGAACATCGCGGCGGCCAGGACCAAGAGCCCGGCCGTCCGGTCGAAAAACCAGATGGCCCGATACCCGTAATACTCCCCCATCACCCCGAGCAATTGCCGGGGCGAATTGGCCGCGTGCAGAAAACTCTCCAGATTGGTGAAGGCATCGAAGACCACGTACAGCCCGGCCAGGCTCACGTAGCAGATGGCCAGCGTCTGGAGGAACTGCCGCAGGAGATAGCGATCGATGATCGACATCCGTGAGTCCGTCCCTGGCCGTCGCAGCCGGCGGCACGCACGCCGGGCTGTGGAAAACGGTTCCTCGCCGCACCCCGGGGCCGAAAACTGGCCCTCGGCCGGCGCAAGCCGCAGCATAGGCGGTTGCCCGGGTGCACGTCAAGAAAGAATGCGATAAGATGGCCCGGGTATGGGTATCTGGGCAAACATGGCCGTGGGCGCTGCGGCGTGGGTGGCGGCCCGCTGTGCCAACGGATATCGGAGGGCGCAGGCCGCCGGGCACCGCATCTGGCAAGCCGGCCTGGACCTGGTTTTTCCCCCGCGATGTGCCCACTGCGGCCTGCCCCTGGCCGAGTCCCCCGCGGTGCTGTTGTGCGAAATCTGCCGGCCCAGGTTGGGGCCCACCGCCTGGCATGGCTGCGCCCGCTGCGGGGGAGCCGTCATGCCCGGGTTTTCTTCCCCAGGCGGCTGCGCCTTGTGCCGGCATGTGCGGCTGCATTTCGATACCGTGGTGACGCTAGGGGCCTATCACGGCGAGCTGAAGCAGGCCATTCTGCGCACGAAGCACGCGTATGCCGAGCCGCTGGCCGTGGCCCTGGCCGGCCTGCTGGTGGAGCTGCGCCGCGGCTCCATCGAAGCGCACCAGCCCGAGCTGGTCATACCCATGCCCATGCACTGGGGCCGCCGCCTGGTACGGGGGATCAATAGCGCCGATGCGCTGGCCGGAGAAATCGGCCGCCGGCTGGGCCTGCCCGTGTGGCGCCGCCTGTTGCGGCGCCGGCGCAACGATACGCCGCAGCGCTATCTGCGCCCGGCCGAACGGTACCGCAACGTGCGCGGGGCTTTTGCCGTGCGCCGGATGCGCGGGCTGGAAGGCCGCCGGGTGCTATTGGTCGACGACGTGTTGACGACCGGGGCCACGGCCAGCGAGGCCGCGCGCATGCTCAAGCGAGCGGGGGCCGGCTCCGTGGTGGTCGCCGTGCTGGCCCGGGCCGAGGGTGACGACCGGCCCTGACGTTCCCCATGCGGGGCCGCCAGCCCGCCTACTGGGCGGCGCGGGCCTTTTGGGCCCGCCGGGCCACCCGCAGTTGCGCGCGGAGCTGCCACACGGCCCGCTCGCGCACCTCCATGGCTTCGGGCGAATGCGCCACCCGCTCCCGGGCGGCATCGAGGAGTTCCTTGCAGACGGCCACGTCGAGTTCTTCGGCGGGAACAGCCCGGCCAGTCAGCACGGTCACCACACTGCCAAGCACCTCGACGAATCCCCCTTCGACGTAATACCGCTCCACGGTGCCGGTGTCGGTGGTGATGCGGAGTTCCCCCGACCCGAGCCGGCCGATCAATGGCGTCCGCCCCGGGGCGATGCCAAGCTCGCCGTCGAACAAGGGGGCGGCGACGAACTGCACCGGTCCCTGGCGGACCGTGCGCTCGGGTGTTACGACCACACATTCTAGCTCGAACATGGCGAACCCGTGTCAACGCGGGGCGGTGCCAGCGGCCGGCCCGGGCCGCGACGCCCGGCGGCCGCAAGGCCCAGCGGCTACTTGCCTTTCATCCGTTCGGCCTGCTCGGCCGCCTGCTCGATCGAACCGACGTACATGAAGGCCTGTTCGGGCAGGTGGTCCCATTTGCCGTCGGCGATTTCCTCGAAACTGCGGATGGTATCGGCCAGCGGGGTGATCTCCCCCGGCTTGCCGGTGAACACTTCGGCCACCAGGAACGGCTGGGAGAGGAAGCGTTCCATCCGCCGGGCGCGGTGCACCACCAGTTTGTCCTCCTCGCTCAGTTCGTCCACGCCCAGAATGGCGATGATATCTTGGAGTTCGCGGTAGCGCTGCAAGGTCCGCTGCACGCGGCGGGCGATGTCGTAGTGCCGCTGGCCCACGTACTGCGGGTCCAGCACCCGGCTGGACGAGGCCAGCGGGTCCACCGCCGGGTAGATGCCTTTCTCGCTGATGGACCGCTCCAGGTAGATGAAGGCATCCAACTGGCCGAACGCTGTGGCCGGCGCCGGGTCGGTCGGGTCGTCGGCCGGCACGTACACGGCCTGCACCGAGGTGATCGCCCCTTTGGAGGTCGAGGCGATCCGCTCCTGTAGCGCCCCCATTTCGGTGGCCAGGGTGGGCTGGTAGCCCACGGCCGAGGGCATCCGCCCCAATAGCGCCGAGACCTCGCTGCCGGCCTGCGAGAAGCGGAAGATGTTGTCGATGAACAACAGCACGTCGGCGCCGGTGGTATCGCGGAAGTACTCGGCCATGGTCAGCCCCGATAGGGCCACCCGCAACCGGGCCCCGGGCGGTTCGTTCATCTGCCCGAAGACCATGCAAGTCTGTTCGATGACTTTGCGGCCGGTCTGGCCGATTTCGGTCCGCTGCATCTCCAGCCACAGGTCGTTGCCCTCGCGGGTCCGTTCCCCCACCCCGGCGAACACCGAGTAGCCGCCGTGGCTGGTGGCGATGCGGGCGATGAGTTCGGTGAGGATCACGGTCTTGCCCAGCCCCGCCCCGCCGAACAGCCCCGCCTTGCCCCCGCGCACAAAGGGGGTCAAGAGGTCGATCACCTTGATGCCCGTCTCGAAGATCTCGGTGCGGGTGGAAAGCTCGGTCACCGGCGGGGCTTCGCGGTGGATGGGCCAGTATTCTTCGGCCTGGACCGGGCCCCGCATGTCGATCGGCTCGCCCAGCAGGTTGAACACCCGGCCCAAAGTGGCCTTGCCCACGGGCACTTTGACCGGCCCGCCCGTATCCACGCAGGGCATGCCGCGGATCATGCCGTCGGTGCTCCCCAGGGCCACGCATCGCACCCGGCCGCCCCCCAAGTGCTGCTGCACCTCGCCGGTGACGCTGACCACCACCCCCTTGTGCTTGCCCACCACCCGGACCGCGTTGTAAATGGCCGGGAGATGGTTTTCGGGAAACTCGGCGTCGAACGTCGAGCCGATGACCTGGGTGATGCGGCCGATGCGGTTGCTTTCGACCTTCTCCGAAGCAGCGGTTGCCGTGCTGGCCATGGCAGATTCGTGCTCTTGATCCGATGCAGGGTTGGGGGCGGCCGGCCCCGGGGCCGGCACGCCCGCGATACTCATTTCGTAAGCGCGTCGGCCCCGCTGATGACCTCCAACAGTTCGGAGGTGATCTGCGTCTGCCGGGCGCGGTTATAGGTCATGGTCAAGGTGGCAATCATGGTGTCGGCGTTTTCTGTGGCGGCTTTCATGGCCACCATGCGGGCGATCTGCTCGCTGACCGCCGCATCCAGAAAACACTTGAACAGCTTCATGCGGAAGCTGGTCGGCACCACTTCGTCGAGGATGCTGCGGGCCGAGGGGAGGAACTCATACTCGCTCGGGCCCGCTTCCCGCTCCTCCTCCCCGGGCGCCTCGAAGCCCTCGAGGCCAGCCAGCGGCAGCAGGGTCTCCACCACCGCATACTGCCGGCTGAGGCTCTCGAATCGCGTGTACACCACATCGAGCCGGTCGAGCTGGCGGGTCTCGAAGGCTTCGAGGTAGCGGTCGGCCAGGACCTCGACCTCGTCGAAGCGGGGTTTATCCTCGAAGTGGGTGTAGGCGGCGTCGGCCCGCACGCCCCGGAACCGGAACGCCGACAGGCCTCGCTTGCCGGAAATCTCCAGCCGGGTCTGCGGAACCTCGTTGCACAGGGCGCTCCACCGGGGCCAGGCCAGGCGGAGGACGGCCGAGTTGTAGCCGCCGCAGAGCCCCCGATTGGCCGACAGCACCAGCAGGATCGCGCTGCGGGGCTGGGGGCGGGATTCCAAGAGGGGATGCTCGATCTTCAGGCCGCTGCGGACCAGGTGGGAGACCAAATCGGTGATGCGGCGGGTGTAGGCGGCGGCCGCGGTGGCGCGGTCCATGGCGCGGCGGAAGCGGGCCGTGGAAATCAGCTCCATCGTCCGCGTGATCTTGCGGATGTTGCGGATCGCACGGCGGCGTTTGTCCAGGGCGCGGGCTTTAGCCATGATGCATCGGGTTTCCCAAGGGGTGCGGGTGGGGCGGGGCGGGGTTTCCAGCGGGCCGGCGGCGCCCGGGCGTGGCGGGCGGCATGGCCGGCCGCATCCACCCGGCCTCAGGCCGCCGCCCCCGCCTGCTTGCGCTGGGTGTACTGGCGGTGGTACTCGGCCAGGGCCGCGTTCAGTTCCACCATGGTCTCGTCATCCAGTTGCTGCGTATCGGTGATCTTCTGCCAGATGTCCTTGCGCTCGTGCCGCATGTAGGCCAGCATGCCGTCCAGCCAGGGCCGGACCTCGGACACCGGGATCGGGTCCAAGAACCCCTGGTTGCCGGCATAGATGCTCAGCACCTGGTCGGTGATGTGCATGGGCTGGTAGAGGCCCTGTTTGAGCAACTCGGTCATGCGGTAGCCGCGGTCCAGTCGGGCCTGGGTGGCGGCGTCCAGGTCGGTCCCCAACTGGGCGAAGGCCTCCAGCTCGCGGAAGGCGGCCAGGGCCAGGCGGAGCCCGCCGGCCACCTCCCGGCGCTTCATCGCCGGAATCTGGGCAGCGCCTCCCACCCGCGACACCGAAATGCCCACGTTCATCGCCGGGCGCTGGCCCGCGAAGAACAGATCGGGCTGGAGATAGATCTGGCCATCGGTAATGGAAATGACGTTCGTGGGAATATAGGCCGAGACCTCCCCCTCCAGCGTCTCGACGATGGGCAGCGCCGTCAGCGAACCCCCGCCCAGCTCGTCGCTCAGTTTGGCCGCCCGCTCCAGCAGCCGGCTGTGGGCGTAAAAGATGTCGCCGGGGTAGGCCTCGCGCCCCGGAGGCCGTCGCAACAACAGCGAAAGCTGCCGGTACGCCTGGGCCTGCTTGGACAGGTCGTCGTACACGCACAGGGCGTGTTGGCCTTTGTACATGAAGTACTCGGCCATGGCGCAGCCGGCGTAGGGGGCGATGTACTGGAGCGGGGCGGGGTCGCTGGCGCCGGCCACGATCACCGTCGTATAGTCCATGGCCCCGTAGCGGCGGAGCACATCGATCAGCCCCGCCACGTTGGACTCTTTCTGCCCGATCGCCACATAAAAGCACTTCACCCCCGTGCCCTTCTGGTTGATGATGGTATCGATGCAGATCGAGGTCTTGCCCGTCTTGCGGTCGCCGATGATCAGCTCGCGCTGGCCGCGGCCGATGGGCGTCATCGCGTCGATGGCCTTGATGCCCGTGTGCAAAGGTTCCTTGACGGGCTGGCGCTGGGCCACGCCGGGGGCGGGCGATTCCACCGGCCGGCGCTCGGTGGTGACGATGGGGCCCCGGCCATCCAGCGGGTTGCCCAACGGATCGATCACCCGGCCCAGCACTGCCTCGCCCACCGGTACGCTCAGCAGTTGGCCCGTGCTGCGGACCTCGTCCCCCTCCTGGATCTGGAGGTAATCGCCCAGGATGATCACCCCCACCGAGTTCTCTTCCAGGTTCATGGCCAGGCCCATCACGCCGCTGGGGAACTCGACCATTTCGCCGGCCATGACCCCGGAAAGGCCGTAGATGCGGGCGATGCCGTCGCCCACTTCCAGCACGCGGCCCACCTCGCGGACGTCGATCCGCGATTCGTAATGCTCGATTTCACTCCGCAAAACGGAAGCGATCTCGTCGGCTTTGAATCTCATGGGCGCTCCTCTCGACCATCTGCTGCCGCAACATCTTGAGCTGGGTGGCCAGCGAGGCGTCGTACACCGTGTCGCCCACCCGCACCACGAACCCGCCCAAAAGCGAAGGGTCCACCCGCGTCTGCACGACCGGCTGGCCATCGATCAGCGGGCGGATGCGCTCGGCCAGCCGGCGGCCCAGTTCCTCGTCCAGCGGGGTGGCGGTGGTCACCCACACCGGCACGCGCCCGCTGCGCCGCTCCCACAGCTCGCGCACCGCCCGATGCATCGCCCGAAGGATATCCAGCCGCCCGTGCCGCGAAACCACCTTGAGGAAGTTCAAAAACACCCGCGAGGCCTGCTGGCCCAGCGCCCGGTCCAACAGCCCCACTTTTTCCTCGTGCGAGATCAGGGCCGAGGCCAGCACGCGCTCGAACTCCGGCAGCCGGTCCAGCACCTCGCTGACGAAGGCATCGAACTCCTCGACGATTTCCGCCTGGCAGCCGGCACCCTCGGCGGCGTCCAGCAGGGCCTCGGCATAGACCGCGGCGATCCGCTCGGCGCTGACCTCGGCGTAGGCCTCCTGGACCTCGCGCATCTCCGCGGTGCCGTCGGGCTTGGCGGCGAACTGGGCGAAAAAGTCGGGCATGGGGCACGACGCTCCTGGGCTGCTCCTACGCTTGCGGGCCGCTGCGCACAGGCAACTGCTCCATCGCGCGGCGGATCAGATCGGCATGGGCGGCCGGGTCCAGCCGGGCCTGGAGAATCTTGCCCGCCAGCTCGATGGCCAGCGTGGCGCTATGCTCGGCCAGTTCCTTAAGCGCGCCGGTCCGGGCGACCTCGATCTCGCGCAGCGCCCGCTGCTTCTCCGCCTGGGTCTCGCTGCGGGTCCGTTCCAACAGCTCCCGGCTGAGTTGCTCGGCCTGGGCCCGGCCGCGCTCCAACAGCTCGCGGACCTCGCCCTCGGCGGCGGCCAGTTTGGCCTGGTATTCGGCCAGGAGCTGCTGGGCCTGGGCGTTGGCCTTCTCGGCCGAGGCGATCTCGTTGCGAATCCGCTGGGCCCGCTGGTCCA
>JBBIQF010000206.1:0-10526 GCA_037442445.1 Planctomycetaceae bacterium | reverse complement strand
TGACGCCTTTGGCCGGGTGACGGCCGAGAGCAACCCGGCGGTGGATTCGCTGTTCCTGTTCACCGCTCGACCCTTCGACCCCGACACTGGCCTGCAAAACAACCTCAACCGCTGGTACGAGACCTTCATCGGCTGCCAATTGAGTCGCTCTGAAACGAGCCCCGTCTCCGCTTTGGTTTCAAGCCCGCTGCGAGAAGTCCACTGGTTTTGACGCGACCTAACTGGTAGGCCCAGCACTATCATTGTCACGTCTTGTCAACAATGCCACGGAGTCCAGAACATGTCCAGCAATGAGCAGCCTCCGGAAATCAAGTCCGACGCGAGCTTCATGGAGGGGACTTCGCCCAACGATCGCCCCGAGTTTCTTTCGGCGCCTCTCGATGGGGCGGAAACCTCGTCAGCGGACGACCAAGCGCGGTCCCCCTCGTCGGAGCATCAGTCAGGACAGTGGCACTGCATCGAATGAAGTGCGATCAATGGAGAGATGGATCCACGTTGCCATGAATGCGGTGCCTTTCGTGTGGTCGCGAAGGAGCGCCAGGCGTTCGAGGCGCCGAAAGCCCCGCTTGCTTCTCCCGGCGATGAAACCGTCGAACGGCAGCAAATCGCCATCGAAGATTTGCTGCACCAGTTTTTTATGGTAGGCAGTACGAACGAACCAGAGACTTTTTGGGGTCGGGCCGTGCTTCCTCGACTTGTCGGAGCGCTGTTGGTGCTACTAGGAGTCGCGTGCGCTGACTGGGCGATCCTGGAGCCGATCCGTCAGGCCGAGGCCGGTGCGCCGCGAATTCAGATTCCTGTGTCCGGAATACTCTTTGGGTTGGCTGTGATGTTGATGGGTTTTCCTTTACTGATTTTCGGCTCGCGAGTGAGCGATGTCATAGAACGTGCTGGCGACCCATCGGAAGTGGGCCCGTTAATCGCAGGAATTGGCGTTGTCATTTGTGTCTTTATTTTTGCTGCAATGTATCTCAGTCTGCGCGCCTTCCTGTCTAGTAAGGGATACTGGTGATTCTTAATGGCGGAGCGGCTGGACATCGAAACGGTAATCGAAATGGGGACGTAGTTGGTTCTTGTCGAGGCATCCAGCGCAGGCGGCGTGGCTGCGGACAAAATGGCCGAGATGGCAGTGGCGGGGCAGAAGGCCGCTTAACGCGAGGGCTGTGCAATGGGGTGGTATTTGCCGGGGGAGCGGGCTCGCGCAACTCGAGGCGTCAGCGTGAGCCGTCGGCGGTCGACCGGAGCGCCGCCACTCGCTTCCCCCATCACGGGATAGGGCCGGTTGGGTGAGGGCATTCCCGCGAGCCCCGGGCGTCAGCCCGGGGTGCGCAGGAGCGAAGTTGGGCTGCCGGCCACACCGGGGGCTGACGCCCTCGGCTCGTGGACTACCGAGCCGCGACCGCAAGGGAGCGGCCGATGCGAGGGATGCTGTCCGGCCGGGGCGGTGTCCTGCTACACGCGGACCGGGCTGCGCGCTTCTTGCAATTCGCTGGCGGCGGCCGCCAGGGTGGCGAACAGGTCGTCGAGCTGGGGTTCATCGACCGCGGAAAAGGCGATGCGGATATCGCGCTCGCCATCGGCGATGACGCCCACGCCGTACTTTTCCAGGAGGTGCTTGCGGAAGGCCTCGGCGTCGATGCCTTTCAGGCGGAGGCACATGAAGTAGCCGGCGTTGAACGGGTAGGGTTCCCAATAGCGGGCGTATTCGGGCCGGCTGAGGATTTCGCGAACCCGCTGGGCGCGGCGCTGGAGCACGCATTTCTTTTGGCGCCGCTGGTCGAGGATTTCGTGGGCAGAGAGGGCTTTGAGAAGCACGGATTGGGCCGGCTGCGAGCAATTGGAGATCGCGCTGCGGATGGCGCCGGCGACCTTCTTTTCCAAGGCGCCGTACAGGGCTTCGTCGCTGAGGAAAGCCCGGGTGCTGAACGTGAGCATGCCCATGCGGAATCCCCAGACGAACTCTTCCTTGGTGGGGCCATCGACCTTGATGGCCAGAATCCGCTCGTGGGCCCCGGCCAGCCGGGCGAAGAGCGATTCTTCGAGCAGTTCGTCATCGTAGAACAGGCCGAAGTAGGCGTCGTCGGTGACCACGATCAGGTTGCGGCCGTCTTCAGCGGCTTCCAGCAGCGCGGTGGTGATGGCTGCGGCCTCGGCCCGGGTGACGCTGTATCCTGTGGGGTTGTTGGGGAAGTTGAGCACCAGCAGGGTTTTCCAGCTTCCGGCCCGGGTGGCCAGCGCCTGGCGCAAGGCCTCGACATTGAACCCGCCGGACGCATTGAAGAACGGGTACAGGCCGAGCTGCGCCTCGTGGCGCACGGCGAACAGCAGTTCGTAGTTCTCCCAGTACTTGTCGGGCAAGAGGACCATGTCGCCTTTGTCGACGAACAGGTCGGCCACCAAGCTCAAGGCATGGGTTACGCCGCTGGTGACGATGGGCAGCGAAAAGCTCTTGCCGGCCAAGCTGGGATTCTTGCGGAGCAATTCTTCGCGCCACTTCTTGCGAAGCTCGGGCCGGCCGGTGGCGGGTGCGTAGGTCAGCGCTTCGCCGGGTCCCAGGCCACGGAAGTGCCGCATGACCGCTTCGAGGTGCATGGGCTGGCCGTCCTCCCGGGCGATGCCGATGGTGGCATCGTAGCGGGTGGCCTTCTGTTTGGCCTCGGCGCTTTGGGCCAGGATGCCTTTGGGAAAGTACAGGCGCCGGCCGAGTTCCGAGAGCATGGCGGCCACGTGGGGATTTTCCTGCTCGATGGTTTCGTTGAGTTCGGCGGCCAGGGGGCGGATTTCCGTCCCGGGCTTCAGCAGGGCGATGGGCGCCCGCAATCGCAGGCGGAGGCCTTCGAGCTGGTCCCACAGGGCCTTGGGGAAGCGCTGGCCGAACTGCTGGAAAAACGCCGCGATGCTTTCGGTCTCTTGATACCAGTCCTGGCGGTTGACCGCCAGCAGTTTGTTGATGGCCTCGCGCGAGATGTCCAGGCCCGTGAGGTCCAGGCTATCCGGGGTGGGGACGTAGCCGATGGGCGTCTTGACCGCGTCGGCCTCGCCCCGGCAGCGGTCCAGAATCCACTCGATGACCCGCAGGTTCTCGCCGTAGCCCGGCCAGAGGTAATTGCCGTCTTCGTCGGTGCGGAACCAGTTGACATGGAAGATCTTGGGCGGATTGGACATGCGCCGGCCCATGGTGAGCCAGTGCTCGAAGTAATCGCCCATGTGGTAGCCGCAGAAGGGGAGCATGGCCATGGGGTCGCGGCGCACTTCGCCGACGGTGCCGAATTGGGCGGCGGTGCGTTCCGAGGCCATGGTGGCCCCCACGAAGACGCCATGCTCCCAGTCGAAGGCCTCGTACACCAAGGGGGCCAGGTGCTGCCGCCGGCCGCCGAACACGATGGCCGAGATGGGAACCCCGTGGTGATGCTCGGTGCGGAACGAGGCCGAAGGGCACTGCGACAAGGGCGCCGTAAACCGGGCGTTGGGATGCGCGCCCAGGATGGGATTGCCGTGTTCGTCTTTGAGGCCGGGCTTCCAGGGGCGGCCCAGCCAGTCGAAGCCCTCTTCCGGCGGCGGGGGATCGCCCCCTTCCCACCACACGCTGCCGTCCTTGGTGAGCACCACGTTGGTGAAGATGGTCCGCCGCGAGATGGTCTTCATCATGTTCGGGTTCGTTTTGGAGTTGGTACCCGGGGCCACGCCGAAGAACCCGGTTTCGGGGTTGATGGCCCACAGCCGGCCATCCGTGTCGATCCGCATCCAGGCGATGTCGTCGCCGACGGTCCAGATGCGGTAGCCTTTGGCGCGCAGCCCCTCGGGCGGCACGAGCATGGCCAGATTGGTCTTGCCGCAGGCGCTGGGGAACGCGGCCGCGATGTACTCCACCCGCCCTTGCGGGTTCTCGACGCCCATGATGAGCATGTGCTCGGCCAGCCAGCCCTCGCGGCGCGCCATGTAGCTGGCCAGGCGGAGTGCCAGGCACTTCTTGCCCAACAGCACGTTGCCCCCGTAGCCCGACCCCACGCTCCAGATGGTGTTATCCTCCGGAAAATGCAGGATCAACCGGCGCTTGATGTCCAGGTCGGCCTTGCTATGCAGACACTTGGTGAACTCGCCCGCCGCCCCCAGTTGTTTGAGCACGGGCCGGCCCACATGCGTCATGATCCGCATGTTCAGCACGACGTAGATGCTGTCGGTCAGCTCGACGCCGATCTTGCTGAAGGGGGAGCCCACCGGGCCCATGGAAAACGGCACCACGTACATCGTCCGCCCGCGCATCGAACCCTTGAGTATCTCCGAGGCGCGGCGGTAGCCTTCCTCGGGCGACATCCAGTTGTTCGTCGGGCCGGCATCCTCGCGGAGCGGCGTGCAGATGAAGGTCAGTTCCTCGGTCCGGGCCACGTCGTTGGGGGCCGTGCGATGGTACAAACACCCCGGCAGCTTCTGCTGGTTCAGCAGGATCATTTCTCCGCTGGCCACGGCCTCGGCCGTCAAACGCTCGCGCTCCTCCTCCGACCCGTCGATCCAGACGATCCGGTCGGGCTGGCACAAGCGAGCGCACTCTTCCACCCATTCTTGAAGCTTGCGGTGCTGGTTCACCGGGGGACCTCCACAAGATCGAGACCCAGAAACCTGTTTGGCAAAGCGGCCGGCGGCCGGGCGACCCTCGCGGCGCTGGCCGGAGAGCTTCCGGCCAAAATCCCGCCCCCAGGTACCCCCCGGTCCACCGCTACCCCGAGCGGAGCGCCCCGGACGGCCTGGCCCAGGCGGCGCGCAACAAAACACTATATCGGCCGGGGGCGCGACCCGTCAACTTCCCCGCCCCGGCGGCAGCGCGTGCTCGGCAAGCACGGTCGATAATTTCCGGCGCCTGGGGCACCGGCCGAAGGTCCCGGGTGGATGAAGGGTCATCGCGGGCTTCGGTCGAGAATGGCCTTGAGCTGGCGGGCCGCTTCGGCCGGGTCCGGCGCCGACAGCACCGCGCTACTGACCGCGATGCGGCCGATTCCGGTGGCCAGCACCTCGCCGGCATTGCCAAGGTGGATGCCGCCGATGGCGAAGGCGGGGAGGCGGATTTCGCTGGCCACGGCCCGCACCAGCTCCAGCCCGGGGAACGCCTCGAAATGCTTGGTCGCCGAGGGGAACACCGGCCCCACGCCCAGGTAACTGGCCCCCTCCAATACCGCCTGCCGCGCCTGCTCGATCGAATGGGTGGAAACCCCCACCAGGGCCTCGGGACCTAAAAGGGTCCGGGCATCTTTGACCGAAAGATCGCTCTGGCCCAGATGCACGCCATCGGCACCGGCCAGGGCGGCCAGGTCCGGCCGGTCGTTGACGATCAACAGTGCGCCGCCCCTGCGGGCCGCCTCGCACGCCCGCCTGGCCCGCTCCAGGAGTTGGCGGTCGTCCAGATGCTTGTCGCGGAGCTGCACCACATCCACCCCCGAGCGCACGAGGGCCTCGACCAGGCGGGCCAATTCCTCGGCCGAAGCCCGGCCGTCCACCAGCACGTACAGGCGGGCTCGGGCCAATCGGCATGAGGACCAATGCGTGGTTTCCACCGCCCGATGAAGGGTGTACGCGGCGTAGCGCAGGCGTTCCATCTCGGCCGCCAGGGTGCCGTCGAACGTCTTGGCGTACTCCTCCAGGCTGCGGAGCGATTCTTGGAGCCGGACGAAGTTGGCCCGGGCCACTTCGGCGGCATCCCCGCGCACGTGCTCGGTGGGTGCCGAAAGCGCCGTGCCCACATCGGCCAGCGTCTCCCGGGCGGCCAGGCGCCACGCGAAGGGCACGCGGGCCAGTGCGGCGGCCAATTCATGCCGCAGCGTCTTGCACCGCTCGGTCAGGTGCCGGTCGTCCAGCACGAACCGCACATAGTCCTCCACCACGCGCAGCCCTTCGCCGGCACGGTTGGCCACGGCGTCCAGAACCCGCAAAATGGCAACCGGGGGCCCGCCCGTCACCGGCGGCTCCGGGGCGGATGGCTCGGCAAGGGGCGGCTGAGAAAACGGCGGCGGGATAACGGACAAAATGGGCCGCTCCTCCAAGACGGAACGAACTTCGCCAGTGGTGGGCGGCATGGCCGGCCGGTTGGCCGGCGACCCTGGATCGCTGCCACCGGTTTCTGCCGCGGCGGCCGAGGGCTCGGCCGCGGGCGCAGGCGGTTCACAAAAGGCTGACTCGTCGGCGGTTTCGTCGTCAGGAATGTCCAGGGGTTGCAGATCGGCCTCGCCCCGCTCGGCCAGATAGCAGCCGTATTGCTGGTGGAGCTGGGCGTCGAGCATATCGGGGTCGATCCCCTCTTGCCGCAGCCACTGGGAGACTTCGTGATCGCCGCAGGCCAAGGCCAACAGCACGTGTTCGGTGCCGAAGACGATGGGCTGGGGGCAATCGGCCAGTCGGGCGGCGGCCAAGCGCCATGCCCACTCGACTTCGCGGGACAAACGGTACGGGCCCGCTGGGGCGGAAGTTGCGCTGGCCGGCTCCGGAGAGTTCAAAGAAACCGGGGCAAGGGCGTCCGGCCCGGCACCCTGTCGGCGGAGGGTAGGAAACCGCTGGCATACTCGCCGGGCGTCGATGCCATGCTCGTGCAGCAAGATAGCGGCACGGCACTCCGATTGGGTGAGAAGGCCTAGTAGCAGGGCGGGGGCATCGATCTTCCCCACCGATGGGTTAGTCCATGCCGCGGCTTCCGCCAAAGCCCGTTCCACCGCGGCGGTCATCAGGCGTTCCATGGCCGAAGCCCCTTGCGTTGCATCAACTTACGTAATCTTCCCGGCTTGCTTGGATTATACCTTCGGTTCGCTTGATTCGCGCGGTTGGGACGGCTACAATTCGGTGGTCCGAAGGAGTGCGGGGTTATGTGGAACCCCGGAGGAGCGGAGACGCCATGGGCAGGATGCCGTGGGCGACATATCTCTGGCCGGGTCTTCCCCAGATCTGCCGCTTTGGCAGTTGGCCCGGTCTGGGGCTGGCCGTCGGGTTTGCCGTCCTCTTGAATCTTGCCCTGGCAGGAACCATCCTTTGGGACGGGCTTTTTACGCCCGGCGCACGTAAACTTATATGGGCGGCGGTGGGCATCACGTGGTTTGGCTCGGCCGTGGCGGCCCGGCTGCGAGGCGATGCCGCTCGGTCCGACCCCGATGGCGACCCCTATCCGCACGCCCTGGAGCAATATTTGAAAGGGAACTGGTTCGAGGCCGAACAAATCCTTGCCCGCCTGCTGGACCGCAACCCCCGTGACCTGGAGGCCCGGTTGATGCTGGCCACCGTGCTGCGGCATACCGGGCGCCGCCAGGAGGCGGCCAGGCAATTGGATTGCCTGGAACGGCTCGAAGGCAGCGGCAAATGGGCCTTGGAAATCGCCCGGGAGCGGCGGTCCCTGGCCGAGGACGCCGCGGCCCAGCGCCCGCCGGAAACCCTGGGCCCGCAACAAGCTGGCCCTGCGCCGCCGGCCAGCACGCCTTCGAGCCCTGCGGCTGCCTGCCCGGCAGCGGCCTGAACCGCCGCGGAACCTTCCGCCATTGCGAATCCTCGAAGCGGCCGGGACTCATCCCCCCGGCCCCTGTGGGAGACCCAGAGTAATGTACGAACGCTTCACCGATCGCGCCCGCAAGGTCATGCAATTGGCCAACCAGGAGGCGCAGCGCTTCAACCACGAGTACATCGGCACCGAACACATCCTGCTGGGCTTGATCAAGGAAGGCAGCGGGGTGGCGGCCAACGTGCTGAAGAACCTCGACGTGGATCTCCGCAAGATCCGCCTGGAGGTCGAGAAGCTCGTGCAGAGCGGGCCCGACATGGTCACCATGGGCAAGCTCCCCCAGACGCCCCGGGCCAAGAAAGTCATCGAATACTCGATGGAAGAGGCCCGCAACCTCGGCCATAACTACGTGGGCACCGAGCATATCCTCTTGGGCCTGCTCCGCGAGCAGGAAGGCGTGGCCGCCCAAGTCCTCATGAACCTGGGCCTGAAACTGGAGGAGGTCCGCGAAGAGGTCCTCAACCTCTTGGGGCACGGCATGGAGGGGGCCGAATCGTCGGAGCGGCCCGGCGTGGGCGGCTTGGGCAACCCGGGGACCGAGCCCCGGCCGGGAAAGTCCCGCACCCCCGCGCTGGACAGCTTCGGCCGCGACCTCACCGAACTGGCCCGCCAGGGCAAGCTCGATCCGGTCATCGGCCGGGAACGCGAAATCGAACGCCTCATGCAAATCCTCAGCCGGCGGACCAAGAATAACCCGGTGCTCTTGGGCGAAGCCGGCGTGGGCAAGACGGCGATCGTCGAAGGGTTCGCCCAGCGCGTCGTGGAGGGCAACGTCCCCGAACTCCTGGCCGACCGCCGCATCGTGGTCCTGGACCTGGCCATGATGGTGGCCGGCACCAAGTACCGCGGCCAGTTCGAGGAGCGGATCAAGGCCGTGATGAACGAGGTCCGCCGCGCCCGCAACACCATCCTCTTTATCGACGAGCTGCATACCCTGGTGGGGGCGGGCGGCGCCGAGGGGGCCATCGACGCCTCCAACGTCCTCAAGCCGGCCCTGGCCCGCGGCGAAATCCAGTGCATCGGCGCCACCACCCTGGACGAGTACCGCAAGTACATCGAGAAGGATAGCGCCCTGGAACGCCGCTTCCAGATGATCCTGGTCGAGCCCTCCACCAAGGAAGAGACCATCGACATCCTCAAAGGGCTCCGCGACCGCTACGAAAAGCACCATCACGTCCAGATCACCGACGACGCCATCGAGGCCGCCGTCGAACTGTCGAGCCGCTACATCACCGGCCGCTGCCTGCCCGACAAGGCCATCGACGTGATCGACGAGGCCGGGGCCCGCGTGCATCTGAAGTCGATGACCAAGCCGCCGGACCTCAAGGAGATCGACGAGGAGGTCGAGCGGCTCAACAAGGAAAAGGAGGAGGCGGTGGCCAAGCAGGACTTCGAGAAGGCCGCCGCCCTGCGCGACCAGGCCGACAAGCTCAAGAAGAAAAAGGCCCAGATCACCCGCGAATGGAAGGAGAAGGCCCGCGAGGCCGACGGCGTGGTCGATGCCGAGGTCGTGGCCGAGGTCGTCTCCAAGATGACCGGCATCCCCCTGACCCGCATGACCACCGAGGACTCGATGCGCCTGATGCGCATGGAGGAGGAGCTGCACAAGCGGGTCATCAGCCAGGACGAAGCCATCAAGTCGATCTCCAAGGCGGTGCGCCGCAGCCGCAGCGGCCTGAAGGACCCCAAGCGGCCCACCGGGGTGTTCATCTTCGCCGGCCCCACCGGCGTGGGCAAGACGCTCTTGGCCAAGGCCCTGGCCGAGTTCATGTTCGGCGACGAGGACGCGCTGATCCAGATCGACATGAGCGAGTACATGGAGAAGCACAACGTCAGCCGGCTGATCGGCGCCCCGCCGGGCTACGTGGGCTTCGAGGAGGGGGGGCAGCTCACCGAGGCCGTGCGCCGGCGCCCTTACTCGGTGGTGCTTCTGGACGAGATCGAAAAGGCCCATCCCGACGTCTTCAATGTGCTGCTGCAGGTTTTCGATGACGGTCGCTTGACCGACGGACACGGCCGCACCGTGGACTTCCGCAACAGCCTGCTCATCATGACCTCCAACGTGGGCAGCCAGTATCTGCAGGACCCGGGACTCAGCGAGTCGGCCCGCCAGGAACTCATCACCCGGGCTCTGCGCGAGAAGTTCCGCCCCGAGTTTCTCAACCGGGTGGATGAGATCGTCTTCTTCCACTCCCTGGAACGGGCCATGATCGAAAAGATCGTGGACATCCAGCTCGAGCACCTGCGGCGGCGCCTGGCCGAGCGCCACGTGGAGGTAGAGCTTTCGCCCCAGGCCCGGGCCTGGCTGGCCGAGGCGGGTTACGATCCGGTGTTCGGCGCCCGGCCCCTGAAGCGGGCCATCCAGAAGCACCTGCAGGATCCTCTGGCCATGAAGATGCTCGAGGGGGCTGTCAAGCCCGGCGACCGGGTGCGGGTGGAGGCCGGTCCGGGAGGGCTCGAGATCCGCGTAGTCCAGGAGGCCGAGGTGATCGGTTGAGGAGGGCGGGCTTCGGGATTTTGAGGGCGGCCGCCAGGGTCAGGGTCCGCCGCCTGGGGTTGCGAGGAGGGGTAGAAAAGCGGCCCTCGGCCGGTGATCCGAGCCGTCCGCCTCCCCAGCCAAAGGACAAAGTCCGGAAACAACCGACGGTTACCACCCTTGAAGGCGGAGCAGGGCAGGGACCAACGGAAGGGATCCGCATCCGCCGGGGGCTTATGCTATAATCCCACCGGATGCTCCCACAGGCTACCGGCGCCAAGGGCGGGACCGTTCATCCGGGTCAGGGGCTTCTGGCGGGTCCGGGTGGGTGGCTTCCGCGGGCGCGGTTGACGGGGAAGGCATCCGGCGGGATAATGTTTCCAGCGCCTTGGCGGGTGGAGGAGAAAGGACCTTGAGGAGTCGCGTGGGGCGGCCGGGCGGCCTCACCCTGCTGGAGATCTTGATCACCATCGTGCTGGTGACCGCCGTTTTGATCTCCTTCGCCATGGTCTACCCCTTCGG